>JAYTGR010000267.1:0-2128 GCA_043733205.1 Chthonomonadaceae bacterium | reverse complement strand
CGAAAGTGCGGGCGATCTACCTGATCCTGTTCCAGCGCTCTCCAAAACCCGAAGAGGTGAGCTGGGCCACGGAGTTCCTGACTCAGGCCAGTGCGATGGTAGTGGCTCCCCCGACAAACGTGAAGGTAAAGCGCCCAGTACCTCTGCAACGCCCAGTCGTGAAGAAGTACCAGCCCAGCAGTCGCTTCGCTGCCATCCGCAACGACGGCGTCCCGGTCAGCCGCGCCCCGCTCACACCCTGGGAACTCTACACGCAGGCGCTCCTCTGCTCCAACGAGTTCGTCTACGTCAACTGAACCGCTCCCTCGCGCGAAGCAGCAGGGCCTCGATGTGGAAGCGATCACGGTTCCCGCTGTGCATCGGCGTCCTTGAAGAAAACGAAGGCTGAAAAGGCGACAGAGACGGCTCCGAAAGGAAAACAGAATGCGACGCACCTATTCACACACTTTCTTACTCTCGTTCCTGCTGACAGTCGTTTTGCCGCTCGTGTCGGGCATCTCCGGCACAACCCAGATGCTGTCGCGCTATCGATTTCCGGATGGCAGCGGCTCCGTGAGCCTTGCTCCGGGCTGGAAGATCCTCAACGCCGGCAATGGCGCTGTGGCCGCCAAAAGCGCAGGCGGCGCGATTTCGCTGGGCATCCCGATTCCTGTCGTTTCCAGCAATGTCGCCTCCCAGTTCCCCGGTATTCCCCCCGCCACTTTGTTTCCGGGCAGTCTGCGCGTGGACTTCAGCGACCCGGCGCACGCCGCAGTGGATATGATGCGCGCCATGGACCGCCAGTCGCCCGGTTCGCTGCGTAATATCAAGATCAAAGCCATCGAGTATATCCCGGTAAAGAGCGGAAAATCCGTGCTGATGCGCTACTCCGTAACCCTCAACGGCATACCGACGGAGGCTTTCGGGCTTTACACCCTCAAGCCGGTCGATTCCGCCCAGGGGCTGTTCGTCTACTCGATCGTCTGCGCGAGCAAGGCCACTTACGGCAAAGCGCTACCGACAATGATGGCAATGTGGCAATCCTGGTCGATTAGCGACGCCACAATCCGTAAGCGCTTGCAGGACGCGGCTGCGGCTCTGGGCGAGGTGGATGTGGTCGGCGCCAGGAACGAAGCAATAGCGCATCGCCGTCAGGCGGCGGAAGAGGCGGCGGCCGCTTGCGATGCCTACATACGGCAGTGAAACAGCGATACGCTCTTGGAGATGTCAGCGTATCGCTGCGCTTGGCGCCTTCCTGTTGGCAATGTGGACATCTTAAATCGACTGCAATCGTTACATTTACTTCTGCCATCTTGGTTCCTCCAGGCTAACGAGTATCACCTCAATAAGTCGAGGTAAAAGTCTCGATATCACCATGCTCTGAGATCAGAATATCGCGATTCGCGGCAAGTTCCCACGTGTTATTGAGGTGATACGCTAACGATCGGACTAAAAAGATTCATCGTTATAATATGCCGATGACAGAAAAGGCCGTTGATCCAGTTGGATCAACGGCCAGTATTGGGAGCGGGGGTCAGACTCGAACTGACGACCTTCGGGTTATGAGCCCGACGAGCTACCGGACTGCTCCACCCCGCATCATCAAGCATAGTATGCCACAGGTAGGGTCGATTGTCAAGAGTGATTTGGCGAATGAAGGCGGAAATCGAGTTTGAGCAGAGGATAGGCGAATGGTCAGGAGGGGTTAACGCGCGGGAAGAGTGGGGGAGGCGGCATGGGTTTTGCGGTATTCGCGGGGGCTCTGACCGAGCTGGCGCTTGAAGCGCAGGGTGAAGTAGAAGGGGTTCTCGAAGCCGAGTTCTTCGGCAATGGAGTGGATGGGACGGGCGCTGAATTCGAGAAGGCGGCAGGCGCGTTCGAGGCGCTGGCGTTCCAGGAACTGGACGGGTGTCAGGCCGACCTGTCTGCGGAAGAGGTGGCCAAGGCGGGAGCCGGAGAGGCCGACGATGGCTCCGAGCTGGTCGAGGGAGAGGTTGTGGCTGTAGTTCTGACAGAGGTAGTCCATAGCGGCGCGGACACGGCCGTCGAGGACCGGCTGGCCCTGGCGCGGGTTGACGGTGTCGCAGAGGAGCAGGGCGGCTTCGAGGGAGTTCATGGCGAACTCTTCGCGGCGGCGCTCGGCGCTGGT
>JAYTGR010000266.1:0-6109 GCA_043733205.1 Chthonomonadaceae bacterium | reverse complement strand
AGCCGATGCCGACGGTCTCGATGCAGGCCGCGCACTGCTCTGCGGTCAGGTCCACACGCACTCCCAGAGCCTCCAGCACATCGGCGCTGCCGCAGACGCCCGTCACCGCGCGATTGCCGTGCTTGGCTACGGCGATTCCGGCGGCGGCAGCCACGAACGCCGCCGCTGTCGAGACGTTGAAGGTTCGGAAAGCGCTGCCGCCGGTCCCGCAGGTGTCGAGGAGGGGCCGACGGCCGACGTGTACGGGAACGACCCGCGCCCGCATCCCCTCGGCGAAGCCCGTCACCTCTTCCACGGTCTCGCCCTTCATGCGGAGCGCGACCAGGATCGCGGCGATCTGTGCCGGAGTCGCTTCGCCGTCCATGAGAAGCCCAAGGGCTTCCCGAGCCTCGGAGCGTGTGAGGTGTTCGCCGCAGACCAGCTTCTGGATGACTTCGATCGCCATTTAGCGCGAGCCCTTGCCGGGCGCAGGGGCTTCGGACGTGGACTCGGTGAGGCCGTCGAATGCGCTGAAATCGACAGGACTGGCACGGCGATAGGCTTCTGGGGGGGTCGATGAGGCGGTGACCGCCTGTCCCCCTTTGGCGAAGACGCTGTTGGGATCCATGCCTCCCGCCTGAGCTCCTCCTCCGGCGCCCTGCTGATAGATCGAGACCAGGCCGCCGGTCGTGGAGCTGCTGATATGGAAAAGCTGGTTGGTCAGCGCATGAGTCTGATTGACGGCGCTGCGCCCGGAGGAGATGATCTGCTGAATGAGGCCGGGCTCGTCGGCGCGAATAGCGACCAGACGATTGCGTGTAGGCAGAGAGAAGACGATGTCGCCCTGGAGGCGCTGAATAACGTAGTCCCGGAAGCGCTCCATGATGATCCAGGTCGCGGTCAGATGGTCTCCCTCGAAGACCAGGCCAACCTCCTCGCCCTGATCTTTTTTGCGTCCGCCTCCCCCGGCCTTGAGCGCATTGGCTACCGGCGGCAGCGGGGACATGTTCATGTTGTTCATCGCCTGTTTCAGCGCCTCGGCGTACCCGACCCCCCAGCTCTCCAGAGTGCTCTGCGTAACGCCGACAACGGTGCCCGGCAGTTCGCGCATGATGATAACGGAGAGTTCGCCGGCAAACGGCGCGTAGGGAAGGCTGTCGGGAGGTGTGTTGCGCTGCATGGCGCGGTGGGCGCTGGCCAGATACTCGGCAGGCTTGAGGGTGGGACGCAGAGTCATCATCGCTTCCGACCAGCTGTGTTCAGGCACTTCCATCGTCAGGGAAGCGACCCAGCGGTTGATCAGCATTTCGCGGTCCCCCGGCTTGCGGGTGTAATCGAGGAAGAGGCTGCGCAGATTACAGGCCGTGGGGGCTTTGTTGGCCTGTGTAATGTTGAAGCCTGCCTCCGTCGACTCGATTTTGGCACCCGGCAGACTGCGTCTTACCGAAAGCCGCACCATATCCCTGAACTCCGGGAAGGGCACGACCTTTTCCTGACCAAGAGAGATACCGAAAAGTTTCATCGCTGTCCTCTGTACGGTGGCACGTGACCATGCCTGCCTTGCGTCGAAAATTGGGGAGGGGACCGAACCAGACCTCTTCAGATTATACTACCCTATAGAGGGAACGGAACGCAAATATCGGTCTGCTCGCCTGCAGTGTGGGAGGCTTCATGAGACCGGCACTGAGCCTCACCTGCGCATCGCATTTGGTGGAACTCCGGCCTCCCTCACGACGTCTTTCCTGTGAATAAGCTTCCATGAAAGGAATAGACACTGTGACTGCACTCTCTCCCACGAAAGCTGCGCCCGCTGAGCCGGCAAAAGCATCGGCGCGCACCGACAAAGCGACGCAGGCATCTCCTGCGAAGGGGTACCCCGCGCCTGCCGCACTCTCGACCCCGACAGACCTGAAATCAAAAGACGTGAAGGCGATCGTGGAGGCGATCAATCCTCTCACAGCCGATGCCTTCGCTCTCTACGTCAAGACCAAAAACTTTCACTGGCATCTTTCCGGCAGCCATTTCCGGGACTATCATCTGCTCTTCGATGAGCAGGCGGATCAGATCTTTGCGACCATCGATGTCCTGGCGGAGCGTGTCCGCAAGATCGGCGGCACGACGATCCGCAGTATCTCCCATATCAGCGCCCTGCAGACGCTCGAAGACGACCATGACGAACTCGTCACGCCGTTCCAGATGGTTCAGAGACTGATCGCCGACAATAAAGCGATGGCGGCATCCATGCGGAAAGCGCATGAAGTCGCAGACGACGGCAAAGATGTAGCGACAGCCAGTCTGCTCGAAGTCTTCATCGACGAGACGGAGCGGCGTATCTGGTTCCTTTTCCAGGTGAGCCAGGGCGGGGATCATCATACCCAATAGCATATTCTGCCGGAAACGGAAAATTATGCGACAGGATGCAGTGCGGATCGCAACGGAGCGAGGCTTTTTAGCGAAAGGCAACTATTTTCTCGCTCTTCAGGCCAAAAGGAACTCTTTGGCATGATAATTGCTATAGGAAAGTGATGAGGAGAGCGTAAAAACTCACAACCCGAAGAGAGCCTTGTGCTGTTGAACCGGTCCTAACAGGAATGGAGGTTCCGGACTCCCTTCCGAACGGTTCCGCCTATCGAGGTTTTCTGAACAGAGCGGTTTCGTCGGCTGGTTCGGCGGAGCCGTTCTGCGTTTCGAGTCCCGCCGCCTTTCGAATTTTGCCACAGGGAATGATCCTATGCGCGCTGCACGAACTGCCGCCCCTCCTGCCGCTCCCCGCAAGCCGACTCTCAGTCCGACCCGAATACGCACTTTTCTCGAGTGTGCTCTTAAATATCGCTTCGTCTATGTCGACAAACTGGGGAAGTTCTACCTGCGTTCGCGCGCCGGCTTCAGCTTCGGCAGCACGCTGCACCATGTGCTGCAGGAGTTCCATCAGGAAGGGGGGACGCACACGCCCGAGGAGATGGTGACGCGCCTAGAGACCAACTGGATCGGCGCAGGCTACGAATCGGCAGAGCAGGAGCAGACCCACCGCACAGCAGGGGAGCAGATCGTCCAGGCATACCATGCCGCCCATCAGGAGCGGGCCGAACAGCAGGCAGAGACCTGGGCGACTGAGAAGACGATCACCTGCGACATGGGCCGTTTCAAGCTTACCGGACGCGTGGACCGTATCGACCGCCATCTCGACGGCCGACTGGAGATCATCGACTATAAGAGCGGGCGGCAGGAGACGACTCCGGAAGAGGTCGCGGGCAGCCTGGCGATGAACTGCTATCAGCTGATTCTTGCCCATCTCTACCCCGACGCGCCTGTCTTTGCGACGATCTACTGCCTGCGCTCCGGGGTACAGGCTTCCTATGCCCTCGAAGGAGAGACACGCGCCGCCTTCGAGCGCGATCTGCTCGCGCTTGGACACACTATTCTGGATACCGACTACTCTCCCCTGACGCCGGTGCGCGTTCCCGCCTGCGATGACTGCGATTTCTACGCGCGCTGTTCCCGTTTCTGGCGGCAGCAGGCACAGGAAAACGACCTCGACTCCCCTCATTTCGACGAATAGCGCGCTCGATTCGCAGTAATTGAACGTCTGCTATGACGGCTGGATCCCTATATCGAAAGTAGAGATTTCCGTTCGCACGGTGATTTTTGGTCCTTTTGTGTTGACGGACGAGGGAATATATGAGTAGAATGATGTTGAGGGAAAACAGCAATGAATGCGGATCCAGAAGAGCATAGTGAGCGCGCACCGCGCCGCAAGGCCGACCGCCGCGTGACGGTTCCGGAGTTCCGGGCGCGTAAAGCCCGTGGCGGGAAGATCGTCATGGTGACGGCTTACGACTATCCCTCGGCGCTCCTGGCGGATCGGGCGGGCGTGGACTGCGTTCTGGTCGGCGATTCGGTCGCATCGACCGTACAGGGTCATTCCACGACACTCCCGGTTACACTGGACGAAATGATCTATCATGTCCGCATGGTGCGCCGTGGCATCCAGCGGGCTCTGCTGGTCGCCGACCTTCCGTTCGGCAGCTATCAGGTCAATGCGGATGAGGCGGTGCGAAGCGCGGTGCGTCTGTTGAAGGAGGGCGGGGCGGATGCGGTCAAGCTGGAGGGCGGCGCCCCGATGGCGGCGGCTGTGCGGCGGCTGACCGAGGCCGGGATCCCGGTTATGGCGCATCTGGGGCTGACGCCGCAGTCCATTCACCTTTTCGGAGGCCATCGTGTGCAGGGCCGCGAGGCTGCGGCAGCGGCGCAGATGCTCGCCGATGCGCAAGCGCTGGAGGCCGCAGGAGCCTTTGGACTGGTTCTGGAGACTATTCCGGCCGAGCTGGCCGCGCGGATCACAGCCGGTATCACGATTCCCACCATTGGCATTGGGGCTGGACCGGATTGCGATGGACAGGTCCAGGTCTGGCACGACCTGCTTGGCCTTATCCCCGGCAGGACGTTTCGCCACGCAAAACGCTATGCGGAGTTAGGAGCGGCTGCCGAAGCCGCGCTCCGCGCCTACACCGATGAAGTACGCCAGGGGGCATTCCCCACGAAGGAGCAGAGCCTCTAGTTATGCGAACGTTTCAGCAATTGAGCCCGCTTCGAACTTATTTGCGCGGTATTCGGGAAGAGGGCAAGATGGTCGGCTTCGTACCCACAATGGGCGCCCTGCATGAAGGACATCTCAGCCTGGTCCGCCGCGCGAAGGCGGACTGCGATGTGGTGGTCGTCTCTGTGTTCGTCAATCCCACGCAGTTCGGTCCCGGCGAAGACTACGACGCCTATCCCCGCCCTCTGGCGCGGGATCAGCAGCTGGCTTCCGAAGCCCAGGCGGACGCCCTGTTCTCTCCCTCTGTCGAAGAGATGTATCCTGCCGGATTTCAGACGGTCGTCGATGTGCCGGGTCTGGGTTCTCTGCTGGAGGGGACGCATCGTCCGGGACACTTTGCGGGCGTTGCGACGGTGGTCACCAAACTGCTCAACATGGTGCAGCCGCACCGGGCCTATTTCGGACAGAAGGACTATCAGCAGCTGCTGCTGATCGAGCGCGTGGCCCGCGATCTCAACCAGACCGCCGATATCGTGATGGTGCCGACCCTGCGTGAGCCGGACGGCCTGGCGATGTCTTCGCGCAACGTCTATCTGACGCCCGCAGAGCGCGCCGCTGCGCCTGTGCTCTCCCGCGTCCTGAAATATGCGGAAGAACAGATCCATTCCGGTGCCGCCAACCCACAGGCGCTGACCGCCGAACTCGCCGCGCTGATCGCCGCCGAGCCGCTGGCGAAACCGGACTATATCGCCCTGGCAGACCCGGAGACCCTCCAGCCTGTCGTAAGCCTGACCGATATCCCGGTGCTTATCGCGCTCGCCGTCCGTTTCGGCAGCACCCGTCTGATCGACAATGCGCTGGTCGCCCCTCCCGGCGTCACGCTTCCCCGCACCCGAGGCGTCAAAATGTGATTCCATTCGGACATAAGGGCGTCTATGCTCAGCGGTAAGCAGCGGCTTGAAGTTCGAAGAGTTCGGCGTAGGTGCCTGCCAGAACGAGCAGCTCCTCGTGCGTGCCGTTCTCGGTGATTCGGCCGCCTTCCAGTACGAGAATTCGGTCCGCCAGCCGGACGGTGCCGAAGCGGTGGCTGATGAAGAGCGCCATCTTCCCTGCGGTCAGCTGCTGCATCTGCGCGAAGATCTCGTATTCGGCGCGGGCGTCCAGGCTGGCGGTCGGCTCATCCAGGATCAGCACTTCCGCGTCCCGCATGAAGGCGCGGGCCAGCGCGACCTTCTGCCATTCGCCGCCGGAGAGCTGGACGCCCTCGTCGAACCAGCGGCCCAGCGTGGTATCGTAGCCGCTTGGCAGGCGCGCAATCACTTCCGCTGCCCCGCTTTTGTCGGCGGCCTCCTCGATCTGCGCGCGGTCCTCCACGTCGCGGATGCGCCCCACCCCGATGTTTTCTGCAGCGCTGAAGAAGTAGGTCACGTAGTCCTGAAAGATGACGCCGACCGCCAGACGCAGGGATTCCAGCTCGTACTCTCGGATGTCGCGGCCGTTCAGGAAGATCGTGCCCTCGGTGGGATCGTAGAGGCGCGTGAGCAGCTTGACGATGGTGGTCTTGCCGGCTCCGTTGCGCCCCACCAGCGCGAT
>JAYTGR010000265.1:0-6112 GCA_043733205.1 Chthonomonadaceae bacterium | reverse complement strand
TTTCGGTCGGGGAAGACTTAAGGCCTGTGTCTCGATCTTTATCTCGCTCTCCCTCTCGATACCAAAACGGTTTTTCGGAGGAACAGACGGTGCACAAGGGTTAAAGGACATGAATAGATCTCCGCAGGTTCGCTGCCGTCCTCTCCAGGATGGCTCGGGCAGGTTCGATGCTCCTATGGTAACCTATCCTGGCCGCACCGACATCCGCTAAATGGCGGATTGTGAAATCTGTTGTGGGCCGCATCTTTTATCTGCACAACCCGCCATTTAGCGGATACGCACGAAGCCCAGACTGCTTATAATATAGGATGCTGCCCGTGCAATAGCCCTGCCCTCATGAAGCGAAAGAGGAAACGATGTTCGACCATATTCTCGTCTGCTGTGATAACTCTGAGACGTCGCGGATCGCCGCACAGCTTGCGGCGGACCTGGGCCGCGGGATTTCATGCCAGACAACCCTGCTCACGGTGCTCGACCCACAGACCGTCATCCTGCCCACGCTGCGAGCTGGAGAAAAGACGCCGGACCACGGAGCGGTCGATCCGCCCCGGCAGGAGACCTCTGCCTGTGTGGAGGAGCCTGTCGGCAGCCTCTTCCGGGACGCAGGTGTGCCCTATCTCTGGCGGTTCGAAGTCGGCTCCCCTGTAGAAAAGATTCTGGCGGTCGCGCAGGACATAGATGCCGACCTGATCGTGCTCGGCAGTCATGGGCTGAGCGGATTGAAGCGGCTGCTTCTGGGCAGCGTCTCGGACGGTGTCCTGCACCACGCGCACTGTTCGGTCCTGATCGCGCGCGGCAGGAATGCACCGCAGGGACCGGCCGGCTTCGAGCATATCCTGCTGGCTTCCGACGGATCCGAAAATGCGGCGGCAGCGGCTGAAGTCGCAGTGGAACTTGCGCAGAAGTTCGCCACCTCGCTGCGGGCGCTGAATGTCGTGGAACCTTATGCCGCTCTGCCGATTCGGCCGGAGGACGACTATGCTCTCGTGACCCATCCTGGTCCGGAAGTCGTGGCGGAGCGCCTCCGGGAGAAGGTGCGGTGCAGCCTGGTCGATGCGCAAAGAAGGGCTGGCGTCTACTACACCCTGCATCAGGAGCAGGGCCTGGCCGAAGAGACGATCCTCCAGTTTGCAGAACAGCACGGCTCCGACCTGATCGTGATGGGCAGCCGGGGGCTGAACGATTTCGAGCGCCTGCTGCTGGGCAGTGTGTCGAACCATGTGGTGCATCAGGCCAGCTGTCCTGTTTTGGTTGTGCGCTGAAGCCGAAATTCATGCAGAACCATGCTCTGGTCCTGGAGACCGCCAACCGCGTCGCGCTCGACATTCTCGCCAACCGGACCGGGGTAGAAGCGCTGCGCCACATCGCCGAAGCCGCCCGGACCCTTGCCCATGCCCGTTATGCCGCTCTCGGCGTCGCGCGGGCGGATGGACAGGGGCTGAGTGAATTCATTACAGCCGGCCTCACCCCGGCAGAGGAAGCGGCGATCGGCCCCCGCCCGAAAGGGGCGGGAATACTCGGCCTGCTCTTGACACGACAGGAACCGCTGCGCGTGGACAGCCTGAACCATCATCCGGGCTCCGCCGGTTTCCCTGCCGGTCATCCTCCGATGACCAGCTTTCTGGGCGTTCCCATCCGAAGTGGAAAGGCTGTTCTGGGCAGTCTCTATCTGACGGACAAGGAGGACGGCAGCGCATTTACGGAAGCGGACGAGGCGGCTGTCCAGGCACTGAGCGCCTACGCCGCCGCAGCCATTCACAACCTCCGATCCGTGGAACGTCAGCGCGCCCTGATCAGCAGCCTTATCTCCGCGCAGGAGGAGGAGAGACGCGCCGTCGCGTACGATCTGCACGATGGCCTGACCCAGTATGTGATGGCGGCCCACGCACACATCGAGTCGAGCAAACGGGCCGGCGAGAACGGGAAACGGGAACGCGCGGATCGTGAGCTCGATCAGGGCCTCCTCTACCTGAAAGAGGCGGTCCTCGAATCGCGGCGCCTGGTCAACGGCCTGCGGCTGCTGGCTCTCGAAGACCTGGGGCTGGCAGGCGCGCTGGAACAGCTGATCCGCGAGGAGAAAGGCCGCGCAGGATGGAGCGAAGCCGATTTCCTGCACAATATCACCGGGAAGCGCTATCTGAAAGACCTGGAGACCGCAGTCTACCGGGTGGCGCAGGAAGCCCTGAACAACGCCCGCAGGCATGCCTGCACCGACCGCGTCGGCGTGATGCTTCTGGAGCGGCCGGCCTCTGCAGGCCAGGGGGCGGAATTGACGCTCGAAGTGCGTGACTGGGGAGAGAAGGGTTTTGTGCCCGAGGAGAAAGCAGGCGACACGGCTCATCTGGGTATTCAGGGTATGATTGAGCGTGTCCGTCTCATGGACGGAAGCTTCGATCTGCGGAGTGTGCCAGGGGAAGGCACCACCCTCCGGGCAGTCTTTCCGGCTCTGAAGCCACAGGAGGAAGAGACACAGGGAGACAGGAAATGAGTGAAACGACAGTTCAGACCGTTTCGGTGATGCTGGTGGACGATCACGCGATCTGGCGCGGAGGCGTGCGCAGCATGCTGGACGACACGGAGTTCGAGGTCATTGGAGAAGCCGGTTCCGGGCGCGAGGCGCTGGCCGTGGCGCGCCAGGTCCTTCCGCAGATCATCCTCCTCGACATCCGCATGGCTGGCGGCGATGGTCTCGACGCCCTGATTGCGCTCAAACGGGAGCATCCGCAGATAATAGTTGTCATGCTCACGACCTACGACAACCCGACTTATATGGCGCGCGCGGTGGCAGGAGGCGCGGCAGGCTACCTGCTCAAGGGCATGGAGCGCGACGAAATGCTGGAGGCGCTCCGGGCCGTCGCACATGGAGAGACCCTGCTCTCCGCTCAGGAGCTGGTGCGTGCGCTGCGCGGCGTCAGTCAGAACGCGGCCGGCTCCGAGGATCTGGTCGTGCCCCTGACGGAACGGGAAGAGGAGGTGCTGCGCCTGCTGTCGACCGGCCTCTGCAATCGCGATATGGGCTCTCTGCTGTTCGTCGCGGAAAGCACGATTAAAACCCATGTGGAGCATATCCTGGGCAAACTGGGCGTCTCCGACCGTGTGCAGGCGGCCGTCTGGGCAGCGCGGCATGGCCTCGGTCCTGAACCGGAGCAGCCCCCCCCCGCATGACCGTTCCAGATGCTTCTTCAGCAAAAGCCGGGTTCGCGCGAATCCGGCTTTTGCTTGTTTCAGAATACGCCGTTCTGCGGATTTCTCCCCACTGCAATGGCTCTATAATAGAGCCAGGACAGGAAGGAGGCGCCAAGCGCCATGAGTCTAAGCATAAGCGAAGCCCAGTTGCTTTGTGACGGAGAAGGCTGCCAGGCGGTCACCTCTCCTCCGATAGCGCTGCGTTCCCAGCTGCTTCCTCCCGACCTTCGACAGCCGGCCGGAGAAGGCTGGCTGTTCCTCTACGGCAGCGGCCCCACGCGGCACCTCTGCCCGCGCTGCGCCGAACAGCGTCTGCAGCAGATCACCGGAGTTGAGACCGCTTCCACACGGCTGATTTAGAGCCTATCCCGATAGGAGAGCTTTCCATCTCGGCAGGGTGCCTATTGGGATAGGCTCTTAGGAAGAGACATCGAGCGTGTGCGGAACGGTCCTTTGCGTTTCGTCCGCAGGAAGACCGGGGGCGCGCAGAAATCCGCAGGCGAAGACGATGGAGATTCTCTGGCGCAGTGAACCCTGCGGACGGAATGGGGAACTAAGGAACAGACTGCTGCTAGAAAGCGCCAGCAGAGAATAGGATGCTCCGAGCGCCGCCGAGATGTGCGCAGGAAGAGAAGAGGAAAAGATGCCTTGCGTAAGAGCGTGTGCCGCCCTGCGGATCGGGGCTCTGCTGACTTGCGCGGCGCTGCCGCTGTCGGCATCGGCGTGTGCCGGTGTTGCGGGGAGGAAGGGGAATGTACGGGTCGTGGATGAATCCGCCGTGATCGTCTGGGATGCTGCCACGCATCAGGAGCGCTTTATTCGACGGGCCACCTTTAACTCAGCCTCCAAAAATTTCGGTTTTCTCGTGCCCACACCCTCCGTACCGACACTTACCGAGGCGGACGACTCCGTGTTTCGCTCCTTCGAAAGTGTGATCCAGCCAAAAGTGATCGAGCAGAAACAGTCGGTTTTCACCCCGAGTTCTCTGCTTTTTCCGACACTTATAACTTTATCCGGATCTCGAAATGCAGGAGCGAACGCGCGGGACGAGAAGCGGGTTCAGGTGATGGAAATGCAGCATGTAGCAGGCTACGATGCTGTCGTTCTGTCCGCAGACAATGCGGACGCGCTGCAGAAGTGGCTTCAATCGCACGGTTATGTGGCGCACCCGGCGCTTCTTGCCTGGCTGACACCCTACATCCAGGCCCACTGGAAAATCACTGCGTTCAAAATCTCGAAATATCACTCGGGCGATGGCTATACCGCCTCGTCCGCTGTGAGTATGGCGTTCAAAACCGATCGCCCGTTCTTTCCCTACCGTGAGCCTGCCAATCAACGCCTTCCAGGGCATTACGCGGCGTTACGCAGCCTGCGCATCTTCTTTCTCAGCGCCGCGCGTGTGGCAGGAAAATTGGGCGATTCTGCCTTACCCGCTTCCTGGCCAGGCAGTACGGTGTTCGCCAGTCCCATCACGGACGCACAGCGCGCGGATCTCAATAAGACCCTCTCGCTTTCGGCTCATCCGTCTGCAGCGCATCTGTGGCTGACCACGTTTGAAGATCTCTCCTCACCGCGTCCCGGAACGGACGAAGTCTATTTCGCTCCCGCCCCACAGCAGACTCCTGTGACGCCCCCACCCGTCATCGTGAAGAGCATCGAGCGCATCTATGTTCCGATGGAACCGCTCCTCCTGGCCGCAGGGACAGGAGTTTTCTTCTTTACGTTTAAACGGCAGCGACGGCGAGGCGCAAGGCGCTCAGGCCGTTAGCAGCCCAGGGTGAGGCTGTCTTTCGAGCGGGGGCCCGGAAGCGCCGAGATAGATTCCGCAGGCACATTGGAAAGCTCCTTGGGTTCCATTTTGTAAAGCCCTCCTCCATAGACTCTGCCTTCCCCAAGAAGCGCTGGCATATCGATGTCATTGAGGCAGCTCCAAACTTTGCATACTAACTCTGGGTCACGCTCGAACGCGCGAGCAAGGATCGGCTTGGGATAGAGCATAAGATAGACATTCGCGGCCGTCGCCTTAGAACGGTTCAAGATAAAGCGGATAGGGCGCCCACGTTTTAAATCGCGCCCCATATAGGTGCAGACAAGGGGAGCGGGCGGGCGATTTTCCTGGGAATACCATGGAGAACGGGAATGGCAGAGGTAACGTTCCGATACGGTGGACTTGCCTGTCTCTAAATAGGCCCAAAGATGCGGGTAACGGTTCTTGACTTCGTCTTCTGGCAGGCGGCAGTCCAGGAGGAACAGCTGCCGTTCCAGCCTGGGTGTGCCATCCGGTTCTGCTTCAATCTCGTCCATCGGCACATAGCGTGGGCTGGGAAGAATGGGCTTGAAGAACTCTTGAGGCAGTTTACGGAGATTGATCTGGTCGCGAGTCATAATGAAAAACTGATTGTCACCCGTCGCAAGCCCACGTTGAATCTTGAAAAAGTCGTCCAGACGCAAGCCGTTGTTTGCTTTTCGAACGTCACCTAAAGGGAAACGCGTCCATTTGGATTCGGAGTGCAATGCCGACGCTGGGACAATGCGGGTATGGGCCGGGCTGATATGCGTTCCCCCAAAAGTAAATTCGACGGTGTGACCGACACTCGGACATCGCTTGCGAAACCAGACGACTGCGGAAGAGACAAGCGCGTCCGCAAATTGCAGGTCATTTGGATCGAAACGATGCACGCGGATCAGCTCGACCTGATTGAGCAGGTACTTCTTAAGCGCGCTGCCATAGTTCACATCCATGAACTCGCTTGGAACCAGCCAGGCGGCGATACCATCCTCAGCGAGCCAGGCATGTGACAGGCCCATGAAATGACAATAGAGACCAGCTAGTCCGCCTATATGCACCCCGCAGGCAGCGGCAGTTGCACTCTGCAGTCGAACTTTCTCCGCAGCCTCAAGATGATGATGCCGTACATAAGGCGGA
>JAYTGR010000264.1:0-2135 GCA_043733205.1 Chthonomonadaceae bacterium | reverse complement strand
ATTCCAGCCCAGCGTCGCGATAGCCCCTCCGTTCAAAACCTTTAGCACCGATTGGAAGTTTGTTACGAAACAGTTGGCTGCATAGCTCCTCAAATCCTTGATGCTGAGAACCTTGATGCAGGCGAATATTGTGCCAATTAACGCTCATATCGCGTAGGCTTCGTCGAGGAGTTCGACGGGGTGGCAGATGCGGACTTGGATGCCCTGCTCTTTGGCGCCCTGCTGGATCCAGGCGAGGCAGCCGGGATTGCCGGTGGCGATGATGCTCGCACCGGTCGCTTTCAGGTTGGCGAGTTTGCGGTCGAGGAGCTGCCGCGCCATTTCGGGTTCGGTGACATTGTAGACACCTGCGCTGCCGCAGCAGGTGTCCGCCTCGTCCATCTCGACCAGTTTCAGGCCCGGGATCTGCTGGAGCAGCTGACGCGGCTGCAGCCGAACCTTCTGCCCGTGCGCCAGATGGCAGGCGTCGTGGTACGAGACGACGGCGCTGAGCGGTTTCTGGGGCGGAGTCAGGCCGATCTCGGTCAGCCACTCCGTGATGTCTTTGACTTTGGCGGAGAATGCCAGCGCTTTGTCGCGATAAGCAGGATCGTCCGCGAAGAGATCGCCGTACTCTTTCATGGTCGAGCCGCACCCGGCGGAGTTGAGAATGATCGCGTCCAGTTCGCCCATCAGCGGCGCGAAGGCGTCGATCAGGGCACGCATTCGGGCCAGCGCATCGGCATGAAACCCGGTATGGATGTGCAGCGCCCCGCAGCAGCCCGCCGCCTTCGGCGCGACGACCTCGCAGCCGTTGGCCTGAAGCACCCGCACGGTGGCGGAGTTGGTGCCGCCGAACAGCACCCGCATGACGCAGCCCTCCAGGATGCCGACCGTATAGCGTTTCGTGCCCTTGGCAGGCGTGCGTTCCGGCAGGTTGTGGACTTTGGCCTCGCCCTGAGCCACCGGAAGCGACAGCGCGTGGTCGGAGGAGCCGGAGAGCAGCTTGGCGGCGAAGCCGGGCATCTTGCCGTGCGTGAGTTTGCCAAACAGCCCTGCCGCCTTCAGCGAGGCAGCCAGCAGGCCAGGATTGGTCAGCGTACCGATCAGCTGCTTGCGGGCAAAGCTCTGCGCGGCAGGCCGCAGGTGGTTTTCCTCGATATGGGTGCGCGCCATCTCGAGGATGGACCCGTACTCCACGCCGGACGGACAGGCCGTCTCGCAGGCGCGGCATCCCAGGCAGGTGTCCAGCGCCTCCACGACATCGCTGTCGAACGGGATCACGTTCTCCCGCCAGGAGCGCACCAGATAGATGCGCCCGCGCGGGCCGCGCGTCTCCTGCCCGGTCAGGCGGAACGTCGGGCAGGCATCCAGACAAAACCCGCACCGAATGCACTTCGCTGTCTTATCGTCGATTGTGTTGTTGGTCATGATTCTCTATCGTGCCGCAGGCGTTATTTTACAGGCGCGGGTCGACGGGTTCGCTTTCGAGGGCCAGAACGGCGAACGCGCATTCGTGGACACGGCGCAACGGTTCTTTCCGCACGAACCGCTCCAATCCCTCCATGCCGAGCGCGAATTCGCGCAAAGCCAGACTGCGTTTCGCGCCCAGGCCGCGCTTGCGCAGGCGTTCGATGTTCTCCGGCTCCGTGTATTCCGGCCCGTAGATGATGCGCAGATACTCCCGCCCGCGCACTTTGACCGCCGGCTGCACCAGTCCTTTGGGGCCGCGCACGACGAACTCCTTCGGTTTGACGACCATGCCCTCGCCGCCGACAGCGGTCATCTCCTCCCACCAGCGCGTTCCGGCAGCGACGGACGCTTCGTCTCCGGTGTCCACCGCCAGATAGTCCGTGGCCTGCAGCAGATCGCTGTGTTCCGCGAGCCGAGCCAGAGTCGTCATGTGCCCAGGGATAGCGAATCGGCAGGCCGAATGGCCCGGCCTCCTGGCGGCGATCCGTCCAGAGGGGAATGCGCTCGATACGGACGCCGGGGATCTCCAGCTCGCTGAGTTTGAAGATATAGCGGAAACCTTCACGGCGCAGGTGCGGCAGCGACTAGCGCAGCTGACGGCTCTGATTGCTCACGACATGCGGCCCGAACTGCCGGTCCGGGCGGTCCTGATTGCGGTCCCGGCAGGTCCGTTCGGACACATT
>JAYTGR010000263.1:0-2138 GCA_043733205.1 Chthonomonadaceae bacterium | reverse complement strand
CAGGAGGTGCTGATGGATTTGGCGAGGTTGTCGGTGGCGATGCGGTTGTAAGTATCGACGACGCCCGCATTGGAGTTGGGACCTTCGTAGACGTAGATTTTGCTGATGGAGGGAGCGACCGCGATCTGCAGTTCGATGTCGAGCGTGACTTCATCGGCGCCGCTGCCTGGCGCGCCGGAGTAGCTGTCCACCAGAACGTTCTGCAGGGGGACATTCGGCAGACCGAAGTAACTCTCATAACTGGTGATGTCACTGGCCGTGTAGCCGGCCAGTTCGAAGAGACCAAGCGTCTGTCCCGTGCCGCTCGCGCTGACCGCGTTCAGATTGTACGCCGTTTTGATATCGGTGGGCGCCAGACCGCCGCCGGGGCCGGAGCCGATTCCAAGCGGGACCACGAGAGCGTGAGGGGTGCTGGCCGGAGCAGCGGGCCTCTCCCTGTTGTGCGTCTGCCAGACCGCTGCGGTATCGAGGCCGACGACCGCCGCGAGGCGGCCCACCAGCTGCACGGGGATCTGCGGCTCACTGCTCGGAGCGCGGAAGATGCGTCCGCCATTGACCTGATACCGGTGCAGCTGAACCCCGAACGCGTTCTCGACTGCCTGTGCGTTCCCGGATACATCCACGACCGTGCGGTTCACGTGCGTTCCGGTTACCGTCAGACCCTGCGCCTGGGCGAAGGCGATGACAGCTTCATAGTCGGCGGGAGTAGGCGAAAACTGCCGGGCGAAGGTGTCCGGGGTGAGATACTGCCTGTAAAGCGGATCGCCGGGAGCGTAAAGACGGTGCAGCAGATCGGTGAGGCGGTCCTGGTTTCGGAGCGGCAGCACGAGCGCCAGAGAGACCTGATCACCTGCTGCGACACGGTCGAGGCGCTGGGCGGAGCCGAGAATAGGGGGCAGATGGCCCTGGAGAGAGACGGACTGAGCGGCGACGGCAGAGGCCGACAGAGCGAGTACACAGGCAAATAGAGCCAGGCGCACGCCCCGATGCAGAGACGTAAAAAACATAGGAACTCCCTTTTCACATGACACGCCTGTCCTCGATAAGAGGACACCAGAACCCTATTGCGAAAGCATCGCGAGCATAGATATATCCGAATACATCGATAGAAAGCGGCTGGACTTTCGGGCTGTTCATCGCGGAAGGAAGCACCACGTTCATTATACAAGCCAAAATTGCGGTTCGCAAGTGTTTTTCCGGAAGCTGTCTGGCAGCGCAGGAATGCATCATGTCCAAACGGACAGGAACGGCGTAAAGATGAAACCGCCCGGCTTCCCCGCCGTAGTTCGCTATATGAATGCACAGAGCCTCTCCCCACTTCTGCCAGCCGACAACGTGCCGCAATGCCCACCGCTTTCTGACTGGGAATCTCAGGCCGAAATACGTGCCGGGTCGGAGGTCCGCACGCTGCGGATCTTTCGCCGTGAGGCTCCGGTCACGGTGCTGGGGCCGGGACGGCGGGCCGTGATCTGGGTGCAGGGCTGCCCATTCGCCTGCCGAAACTGCATTGTGCCCGAGTCGTGGAATGCAGACGGCGGCGAACTGGTCTCTGTCGCGGAACTCGCGGACTGGGTGCGGACGCAGCCCGACATCGAAGGGCTGACGCTTTCGGGCGGCGAGCCCATGACGCAGGCCGGCGCGCTGACGGAACTGGTCCGTCAGGTCAGAGCAAAGCGGGATCTGGGCGTGGTCTGCTATACCGGCTATACGCACGAGCATCTTTACGCACACGGCACTCCGGATCAGCGGCTGCTTCTTTCGCAGATCGACCTGCTGATCGACGGCGTCTATCTCGAACAGCGCCATGCCGACCTCCTATGGCGCGGATCGGCGAATCAACGGCTGCTCTGCCTGTCCGAGCGCTATCGGGACGCTGTGACCGCGCTGACGACAGAGGCCGACCGCTCGGCGGGCGTCGAGTTTTTCATGAATGCCCAGGGGGCTGTCGCCTTTGCAGGAGTGCCGAATCAGCCTGGATTTCGCGCAGAGTTCGCGGCACAGCTGGCGCAGCTCGGCATTGCGTTCGATGCGGAAAAGGAGAGGGAGCGATGAGCGGAGCCAAGTTTATGATTCCGATGCTGCAGGCGGACATGGCGATGATGATGGAAGCGTCCAACGACGCCGCTTTCAAATCCGCT
>JAYTGR010000262.1:0-15443 GCA_043733205.1 Chthonomonadaceae bacterium | reverse complement strand
GCCAGACCGGGTGGATCGCGGCCCTGCTGCTCGCGACAACCCCCCTCTACCTTTGGGAGTGCTGTGTGGCTTATATCGACGTCGGCCTGGGACTGTATGTCACACTCGCGGCGTTTGCAGGAACTATGATGATCGAGACGATGCATGCAGCTGGAAGCGAAGAGAGCAATGGCAGGGAGGGCTCGGTTCGTGACACCGTACAATCCAGCCATGACGCCGCAGCGATCCGGCAGAGACAGATCCGCGAGTGGGGGCTGCTGGCCGGCGCTGCCACGGGGTTTGCCCTCGGCATCAAGTATCTCGCGCTCATACCTTTCGTCCTGCTTCCTCTCCTGCTGGTCTGGCGCCGTGTACCGATTAGGCAGGCGCTTACCGTTGTCGGGACCGCTGTCCTGATCGGCTGCCCCTGGTACGTCAAGAACCTCCTGCTGACTCACAACCCGGTCTATCCCTTCCTTTTTAAACTCTTTCCGGACAGCAGATACTGGAGCGCCGACCGCGCCGCGCCCTATCAGGCCGAACAGGCAGGCTTCGGATATCCCCACGCGCTGTCGTTCCCCGGAAAGCCTACGGACAATCTGATACAGACGGCCTCGAACCTCCTGCAGACGCCGTGGCACCTTCTGACGACTCCGCACCTTTTTGCCAACAAGGGGGATTTCCACTATATGGCCCTTCTGGGCGGCCTCTTCGCAGCAGGAATATTCCCGCTGGTGTTTCTGCGCAGAATTCCGCGGCCCATCGTAAATCTGCTGCTGCTGCTGGGAACGCAGCTTCTGGCCTGGTTTTTTGTCGCTCAGCACATTCGCTATTTTGTCTATCTGCTGCCGACTGCAGCCGTCGTCGCGGCCTATGGATTAAGCGCCATAGGCCGGCTGGATCGGCCGTCGAGAGAGCGAAACACCCGAAATTTACGGCTGTTCCCAACCCTCTGTTCGCTCATCCTGACCGGACAGGTTCTGTTTGCAGCCTGGGCCGTATGGGCGCTTCCGGCCACCAGCAAAGGGGTCAAAGAGACTGGGATGATGCCGACTGCCCTGGCTCTGGGGGATGTCCTGAAAAACGCGACGGAACCCGACAGCTGGAACGACTATCTGACCCGCCGCCTGGACAGCTACGAAGCCATGGACTGGATCAATCGGAACACGCCTAAGACTGCGGGCGTCGTGCTGTACGATGAGCCCCGCGGCTTCTATCTGGACCGCCCTTATGTCTGGGGAAACAGGGAACACTCCGCCTATATTCCGTACGACCAGATGAAAGACGGCATCGACCTGACGGTGTGGCTGCGCCGGAACGGTTTTCGCTATGTGGTGATCAACCTGAACTGGTCGCCCAATCGTACAGGTACGGAGAGCACGAATGGGCGGGAGCTGGAGCTGCTGCGCGCCTGGTATATGGAAGCGCCCATGCCGGGCACCTGGCGCTTCCTGCTGGCCGATGCCATGCGGCGTGGGCTGTGGACGCCGACTTCCGCGCATACCCACGGCGTTGTGGTGCTCGAAATAGCGGAAGGAGAGGAGAGCCGGGGAAGGGGATTCGGAGCGGGAAGGAACGTGCCATGAGAGTTTCGGGAGACCTGACAACCGTTGGGCACGAGCCGGCGTCGGCCGTCCCTGCCAGCCTGGACCCAGCCAGCGGTAAACTGCAGGGCGCCTGGCGGTTTGCCCTGCCTCTGCTGCTTTTGCTCTATATAAGCTTCGCCTGCATACATGCCGCCATCGTTCCGATAGGTCAGACCGGTTATCAGAACGCTCCCGATGAGGCCGCGCATCTGGCCTTCGTACGCAGTGTGGCGTCCCTGCACCTGCCGACACACGATCATCCCACTCCATTCAGTGATCATCCCGTTCCGAACGGCTATGAGTGGCATCAGCCGCCGCTCTACTATGCCGTGGCCGCGCCCTTCCTGATCCTCGGCGCACAGGGTGTGCGACTGTGCTCTCTGCTGCTCGGCGTCTGCGCCCTGCTGCTGATCTATCGCGCAGGACGCCAGCTGTTCCCGGCGGATCCAGCCGTCGCGCTGCTGGCAGTCGGACTTGCAGCGCTGACACCGACGCATATCGCGATCACCTCGACCATCAACAACGATGTGCTGCTGGAGGTCTGTTTCAGCGCTTCGCTCCTCGTGCTGGTCGGCGCGCTGCAGAATGGCTTCACACGGCGGTCGGCGGTCTGGCTCGGCCTGACGATAGGGGCCGCGATACTGACGAAGGCAACCGGACTGCTGCTGCTGCCGGTCTTTGGTTATGCCCTCCTCCTGATGCGGCGCACCGGGGTTTCCTGGAGAGAGCTGGTGCGGCAGGCCGCGGTCACTGTCGTCCTCGTACTGCTCCTGTCGGGATGGTGGTTCGCGCGGAATCAGGTTCTGTATGGCCAGCCGCTGCCCCTGCGGCTGTTCGCCGCAGATTTCGGTCACACGGCCCAGGCGGCTCCTATGGCAGAGGCCGCAGGAGGGTGGGGGAGCTACTATCTTCAGGGCAGTCTCCTGACCTTTTTCAGCTTCTGGGCAGTGTACGGCAGAACAGCCCATGACGCTCAATATGGCATCCCGCGATTTCTGCCCCAGCAGATCTACCTGCTGTTGGGAATCGCCTGTCTCTGTGCTGCGGCCGGGCTGGTGCGTCTGCATCTGCAGCGGAAGGCGCTGTTTACCACCCCGCAGCTGCAGGGATTATGGATCTTCTTCCTGACGATAACGCTTGTGGGGCTGTCTTATCTCGCCTTCATCGCAAAGTATTTTCAGATGCAGGGGCGCTACCTGTTTCCTGCGATGCTGCCGATTGCGCTGGTGTTTGCCCTGGCATTTCGCGGGCTGTTTCCCGAGCGCTGGAAGAATCCCGCCTCTGCCCTGCTGCTGGCGCTGCTGGGCGTGGTCGCGGCTGCCTTTCTGCGCTTCGTTATGCCATGATCGTCATAACGTATAGGAGGCTGACGTACAGGCAGTCACAACGGGAACTGTTTCGACTGCCTGTACGTCATTACTAGGTACCGGTTCGCACGTTATCGGGCTTTCCGGGCCAAAAATGTAATCACCTCTGCATCGACGGTATTTCCCCGCAGTTTCAGATTTAATTTTCCACAAGTTTGTATGGCGACACGGGAGTTGGCATGACGGAACAGAATGACTGGAAGCAGGACGACGAACTCGAAGGCGGGTCCGAAATCGGTGAACTCCTGGACGAAGCTTACGATCTCCTCGATGGATTTGTCGCATGGCTCGAAGGCGAGGCAGGTCTGGACACGAGGACGGCCCAGCAGGACTGTTTCAACGCCGAAAGCCTCCTCGATTACCTTGCCAATCACTATCAAAAGTCCATTCGCGACATAAACGAGTTTGAGCTGCGCTGGTTTGTTTTCAGCCACTATATTCGGCAGTCCATTGCCGATACGGAGACCGAAGAGCGGCTTCCGGACTCGCTGCGGCGGCTGAGTATCTATCTGCGGGCGGAACAGGCTGTTGACCTGCCGGAATGGCTGCACGGCGTCCTCGACGACGGTATTCTGTATCGGAAACGGCGCGAACAGTACAAGACCCTGAATCCGGACGATGAAGCGGAATGGCAGCAGGGCTACCGCCTGTGGTGTGAAGAGCTGGAAGATGAGCTGGATGTACGCTGCCTCTGGCTGCCACGGGAACTCGGCGACGGCATGTTCTGGGGTGATGCGATGGGATGGCGTGAAGCGACCCTCTATAAGGAAGCCAACGAACTCTGGCAGACCGAGCGCACCGCCCTGTTGCGGGATGGTATGGATTATGAATCGGTGCGTTCGCAGCTGCTGGACACCTATCTGTTCTGGATCGAAAACGAACAGGCAAGGCTGGGTGGCCGAACCCCACGGACGGTGATCCTGCAGGAGCGGAGCGAACGCCCTGACGAAGACGATGCGGAGGACGAGTAGGCTATGGTTATGGACGCGATGGATGCGATGGATGCGATGGATGCGATGGATGAAAATGTCGTGATTTTGGATTTTGGGGCGCAGTATACGCAGCTGATTGCCCGCCGGGTGCGGGAGTGTCACGTCTACTCGGAGATCCTGCCGTTCGATACGCCGGTCGAGAGCATCGCCGCGAAGAAGCCCCGTGGGATCATCTTCTCCGGAGGCCCCTCCAGTGTCTACGAACCCGGTGCGCCGCACCCCGACAGCCGTATCTACGATCTGGGCGTTCCTGTCCTGGGGATCTGTTATGGCCAGCAGCTGATGGCCTATCAGCTGGGGGGAGACGTACAGCCTGCGGACCGCCGGGAGTACGGTCACGCCGACCTGACGATTCTGGATCCCGCGCCGCTGTTTGTCGGGGTAGGGGACGCCGACAGCGCCGATGGCAAAGCAGGCACCGTGCCCTGCTGGATGAGCCATGGCGACCATGTCATCACGCCTCCAGAGGGATTTCGGACGCTGGCGACGACGCCGAGCGCTCCTGTCGCTGCCATGGCCGACGAGAGCCGTAAGCTCTACGGGGTGCAGTTTCATCCGGAGGTCGCGCACACGCCGTTTGGAACGCAGCTGCTGCGGAATTTCCTGATGGGGCCGTGTGGCTGTCAGGGAACCTGGACGCCCGCGCATTTCGTGGAGGAGGCGGTCGCGGCTATTCGGGCCGAAGTGGGGGATTCAGGCGTGGTTTGCGGCGTCTCCGGCGGCATCGACAGCTGCTGTGTCGCGGCGCTGATGCACCGGGCGATAGGGGATCAGCTCACCTGCATCTTTGTCGATCACGGGCTGCTGCGCAAAGGAGAGGCCGAGCAGGTACGGGAAGATTTCGCCGGTGCGTTTGGAATCCGCCTGATCTACGCCGATGTTCGGGAACGATTTTTGCAGCGTCTCGCGGGGATCGAAGACCCCGAGCGCAAGCGCAAGGCGATCGGAGAAGAGTTCGTGCGGGTGTTCGAGGAGTATGCGGAAGAGCTGCGCGGCGCGGCCTACCTGGCGCAGGGCACCCTCTACCCGGACGTGATCGAGAGTGGCGGCAGCAAAAACTCGGTGACCATCAAGACACACCACAATGTGGGCGGTCTGCCGGACGATATGACGCTGAAGGTGATCGAACCGCTGCGGCTGCTGTTTAAGGACGAGGCCAGGGCTGTAGCTGCAGAGTTGGGTCTGCCGGAGACCATCGTCTGGCGGCATCCGTTCCCAGGACCGGGGCTGGCCATTCGAATTCTCGGAGAGGTGACTGCCGACCGACTGCAGATGCTGCAGGAGGCGGATGCCATCTTCATCTCGGAACTGCGGGAGCAGGGGCTTTACAACTCGGTGTCGCAGGCCCTGGCCGTTCTGGCTCCGATCCGCAGCGTCGGGGTGATGGGAGATCTGCGCACTTATGGGCATCCGATCATTCTGCGAGCGGTGACCACGGAAGACTTCATGACAGCGAGCTGGGCGCGTCTGCCCTACGATTTCCTCGACAAGGTCAGCAGTCGTATCGTCAATGAGGTCGCCGGCATCAATCGGGTTGTCTATGACATCAGCTCCAAACCGCCTGCAACGATCGAGTGGGAATAAGGAGAGGCAGGAAGAGGGGGTATGGAACATTTACAGGCCGTCTTGGGTTCCGGAGTTCTGATGCCGCAGTCGCTGCCGGCGCATTCGATCGACGTGATGATCTCCGAGGAGCAGATTCTACGGCGTGTGCGCGAACTGGGGGAGGCCATCCAGCGGGACTATCCTAATGCGGACGAACCGCTCCTGCTCGTGGGCGTTTTAAAGGGTGCCACGCTGTTTCTCGCGGATCTGGTACGGTGTATCGACCGCCGTCCCGTCGAATTCGATTTCGTGGCGATCTCTTCTTATGGAGCTGCAACACAGACGTCGGGGGAAGTCCGCATCCTGAAAGACCTCGATGCCTCTGTTGCGGGCAAGCATGTGCTGATTGTAGAAGATATTATCGATACCGGCCTGACTCTGCGTTTCAGCTATCTGATCGAGTCGCTGCGTGCGCGCCATGCGCGGAGCGTAGGGGTATGCGTGCTTCTGGACAAGCCGTCGCGGCGCCGGGTCGAGGTACCGGTCAGCTATCGGGGTTTCGAAATACCCGACCGGTTCGTCATCGGATATGGCATGGACTATGCGGAGAACTATCGAAGTTTACGCTACATCGGTATCCTGACATTCGACACGGACAAGGCGACTCCGAAACCTGAATCCCCTGAACCTGAATCGGGACAGGCTAAAAGTTAGGAGAAATACCGCCTGCGTAACTTCGGTTCGGCGGAAAGACTGTCAATTTTTGCGGCGGCGGTAGACAAGACAGAGATACTATGCTATAATAAAAAGGTTCTATCGTCCACTTGGGACGGATCTACGAACTGGACTGTCTGTCACTCTCTTTCCCCGCCCTCCGAAATGTCCGACCAGCGAAATTTTCGTCTCTGGCTCGGTTCCTTGGAGTCGTTGTCCTCATTGACTGTCTCCTGGATTGCAGGAGTGCCGGGTCAGGATGTGCGCTGCCTGCTCACCATCGAAGATTTTCCTGTTGTCTCCTGTATCTGTGTCACGCCTTTTCATTCCCATTTACAAGCATTCTCGATATCGTGTACCCGTCAATCAACAATCTGACACCTGCGCTGGGGGAGGGAAGCTATCCTGGCATCTCCCCGAACCGCGCTGCGTGTCCCCGCTGTCTAAGGTGAATTAATCGAATGGAAGAACTCCTCGGAAGTACTAATCTTTCTGACCTGGAAAATAAGAGCCTGAACGACCTGCATGAGCTGGCTCGCGAACTCGGCGTCTCCAATGGCACCGGTCCCAATACCCGCAAAGATGAGCTGATCGGCCGGATCCTGCAGGTGCAGTCGGATCGTAACGGTGTGATCTTTGCCAAAGGTATTCTGGAGATCCTGCCGGACGGGTGGGGGTTTCTGCGCCGCAGCAACTTCTCACCGAACGCGGAGGACATCTATGTCTCTCAGACGCAGATCAAGCGTTTCGTTCTGAAGACTGGCGATGAAGTGACAGGACAGGTGCGGCCTCCGAAAGAGTCGGAGAAGTATTATGGCCTGCTGCGTGTCGAAGCCGTCAACGGAGTCGATCCGGATGTCGCCCGCAATCGCGTCAATTTCGATGATCTGACCCCGATCTATCCTCTGGAGCGTCTGCAGCTGGAAACGACCCGCACCGAGATGACGGGCCGCATCATGGATCTTATCTCTCCGGTCGGAAAGGGACAGCGCGGAATGATCGTGGCCCAGCCGAAAGCCGGTAAGACGACTATCCTAAAGACGATCGCGAACTCGATCGTGGTGAACCATCCAGAGTGTATTCTGATCGTTCTGCTGATCGACGAACGCCCGGAAGAAGTGACCGACATCCGAAGGTCGGTCAAGGGCGAGGTCATCAGCTCGACGTTCGATGAGACGCCTGAAAACCACATGCGGGTGGCGGATATGGTGCTGGAGCAGGCCAAGCGCCTGGCGGAAAGCAAGCGGGACGTCGTGGTGCTCATGGACAGTCTGACACGCTACACCCGTGCATCCAACCTGACTGTCACTCCCAGCGGCCGCACCCTCGCTGGCGGACTTGATCCCGCGGCTCTCTACCGCCCGAAACGTTTTTTTGGAGCAGCACGTAACATAGAAGAGGGCGGAAGCCTGACGATCCTGGCGACGGCGCTCGTGGAAACCGGCAGCCGTATGGACGATTTGATCTTCGAGGAGTACAAAGGCACCGGCAACATGGAGGTGGAACTGGACCGAAGTCTCGCGGACAAACGCATCTTCCCCGCAATCTCACTGAGATCCGGCACCCGCCACGATGAGCTTCTATACGATGAAGAGACATACCGCCAGATCGGCAAGCTGCGCCGTCTTCTGCACGGTCTGGATCCCATGGAAGCTACCGAACTGCTCAAGGAGAGACTGCAGCATACGAAGACCAACAAAGAGTTCCTTGTCATGGTGGACAAGACATTGAAGGGCGACGACTGAAGCCGTGTTCCGGCCTTCGCAGTCCGAGAGCATGGGAAGGTAAGAACGGACAGACACAACGGTTAGACAGCGCACCGGATCGCCGGATCGCAGGTACGATTGTTCAGCGAATCTGTTCGGTGGAGGCAAGACGTGAGCAGCGACTTCGAGAGTATATTCGGCGGCGATTGGAAACCCGAGGACGAAAGGCGTTATCCCCTGGAACACGGTTCAGGGGAGCCGGAAAATCGTGCTCCGCGCGCCCTCCACGAAAAGGAAGTCAAAGTCGTCAATGTATTTGAGGGAGTTGTCAGCGGCACGAACGCCGGACCGCCTCCCCAGACGACTACCTTTGTCTTGCTGCGTGACAATAAGGGCCGCGATCTGCGCATCTTTGTCGTCCGCGATGTCGCCTACGCGATTTCCATTGCTGTTTCAGACGAAAGCCCTGATAGACCGTATACCCACGACTTGATGCGAACGATGCTGGAACGCCTGGGCGCTAAGGTGGACCGTGTCATCATCGACGACCTCTGGCAGGATACGTTCTACGCGAAGATCTATCTGCTGAAAGAAGGCGTCAAAGAGGTTATGGAGATCGATTCCCGCCCGAGCGACGCCATTGCATTGGCCCTGCGCTTCAGAGCGCCGATCTATGTCGCTGAAGCCGTCCTGGAAGCCGCCCAGGGTGAATCGTAGCAGGACAGCACTCATAAGGCTCCAATAAAACGTTATCTTATAACGTTTTAAGAGTATGAGAGTGAACCTGGGTGCAGTGTACAGACTGCACCCAGGTTCAAATGCGTTTGAGTAATGAGAATGTGATGCGTTGGAGGCAACGGACTGCGCGGCTTTACGGTCGATCGAAGGATCGTAAAATTTGCATCCCCCACCGATAATTTAACATACCTTGTATTATCGGACGTTTTATAAAGGAAGAAAATTATCCGCTGCTACCAATGCCTGCGATATGGCAGACGCTGGAAGCAGCGGATAATAGAGCTATTACGGATGCGGAACCTGCGTTCCGGTCGTTTATTATGACGTGGTTGTATGCGGAATCGATGGCAGGATCTCCGCGATATGCCCCTGGATCTCGTGAATTTTGGTTTCACAATCCAGTAAAACGTCCTGGACATCCCGAATGCGCGTGCCGATCTTCTCAGAGGACAAAGTGCGGGCTTTCCAGGCGAATATTGCAGCCACAGCGACAATGCCCGCCGTGGCAGCCGCAGCGCTTGACCACAGGAGAATACTCTTCTTATTACTGCCTGCTTCCACCGACCGTTTCCTTTCCCAAATGGCTGCCTATTATAGAGCGGCTAGCCGCCGCCTATGTTATACCGCCCGCCGGGGCCGCCATCCGGATCGCTTCCGTCCTGAGACGAAAAGATGCGTTTCACGAAGGAGATCAGCTCCATAGGGTTGAACGGCTTGGTCAGATAGCAGTCTACTCCGCTCTGCCAGCCTCGGAAAACATCGGCATCCTGCGCCTTTGCTGTCAGCATGATGACAGGCAGCTCGCGGGTAGCCGGGTTTTTGCGAAGGTTTTGAAGCACCTCGAAACCGTCCATATACGGCATCATGACGTCCAGAACGACCAGATCCGGGTTTTCCAGTTCGACCTTCTCCAGCGC
Organism: Chthonomonadaceae bacterium; assembly: GCA_043733205.1. Taxonomy (GTDB): domain Bacteria; phylum Armatimonadota; class Chthonomonadetes; order Chthonomonadales; family Chthonomonadaceae; genus JANXLO01. The sequence continues at coordinate 5,899 of JAYTGR010000262.1, read as the reverse complement.
GTCCTTACCGTCGAAAGCGGTTACAACTTCGTAGCCTGCACGCTCCAGATTGACCTGGACAAGCCGCACGATGTGCCGCTCGTCGTCTACAGCCAATATCTTCTTAGCCATCGGTTATGCTCCTCTATTCTCATGAGAATTCGTGGCGCGCAGGCGCGTGACGCTCAGCATTCGCACGTCCCTTGTAAGCATCCAGTTCAGGTGCAGTATATCATAACTGTCGGCGTCTGTCAATTGTTCGGCTATGGGAATTTCAACAATTGACAGACGCTCGTCTTTCCTTCTGCGAAGAGACCGATACAGCGCCTTTCCGCCTACTGATATGCCTCCAGCGGGAGGCAGGAACAGACGATATTGCGATCGCCGAACACATTGTCGATTCGGGCGACAGGCGGCCAGTATTTCGACTGCCGCGACTCAGGCGTTGGATAGGCCGCCTGCGAACGCGAGTAAGGATGAGCCCAGGTATCCGAAGTGACTTCAAGAGCCGTGTGCGGCGCGTTTTTGAGCACATTGTCGGTGCGGTCCGCCTGCCCCTGCTCTATCTCCGTGATCTCCTGACGAATGGCGATCATCGCCGCGCAGAACCGGTCGATCTCCTCTTTGGACTCGCTCTCGGTAGGCTCGACCATGACCGTTCCCGGAACCGGCCAGGAGACGGTCGGCGCGTGAAAGCCATAGTCCATCAGCCGCTTCGCTACGTCTTCGACCTCGATACCGGCCTTTGCCTTCAGAGCGCGCAGATCGAGGATGCACTCGTGGGCGACCAGATCGTGACTGCCGCGATAGAGAACGGGATAGTGCTCGTCCAGCCGTCGGGCGATGTAGTTTGCGCTCAGGATCGCGACCTGAGTCGCGTAGGTCAGCCCCTGTTCCCCCATCATACGAATATAGGCATAAGAGATCGGCAGGATGCTTGGGCTGCCCCACGGCGCTGCAGAGACCGGCCCGATAGGATCCGTTCCGCCCGTTGCGATGACAGGGTGCGTCGGCAGATACGGTGCCAGATGCGCCGCCACACCGATCGGGCCCATGCCGGGGCCGCCGCCGCCGTGCGGAATGCAGAACGTCTTATGGAGGTTGAGGTGGCAGACATCCGGCCCGAAGTCGCCGGGCCTGCACAGACCGACCTGAGCGTTCATGTTGGCGCCATCCATATAGACCTGACCGCCCTGGGCATGAATGATGTCGCACATCTCCGTAACGGCCTCTTCGAAGACACCGTGGGTGGACGGATAGGTAATCATCAGCGCAGCGAGATTCTGCCCATGCTCCCCCGCTTGCGCGCGCAGATCGTCCAGATCGATGTTGCCGGCATCGTCTGTCCGAATGACGACGACCTTCATGCCTGCCATCACCGCCGAAGCGGGATTGGTGCCATGCGCGGAGTGCGGGATAAGACAGACATTACGGTGGCCCTCGCCGCGCACCTCGTGGTACTTGCGAATGACGAGCAGACCGGCATACTCCCCCTGAGAGCCAGCATTCGGCTGCAGAGAGACGGCTGCGAAGCCGGTGATCTCCGACAGCATGGTCTCCAGCCGCTCCAGAAGCTCCTGATAGCCCTGGGCCTGCGTGATCGGCGCGAATGGGTGCAGTCTGCCGAACTCCGGCCAGGTGATCGGGATCATCTCCGCCGTGGCATTCAGTTTCATGGTGCAGGAGCCGAGCGGGATCATTCCGTAGGCGAGCGAGATGTCTTTACTGACAAGCCGATTGAGGTACCTCAGCATCTCCGTTTCGGAATGGTAAAGGTTGAACACGGGATGCGTCAGATAGCTGGACGTTCGGGCAAGCGCAGCCGAATAGGCTGCTGTCGCGCCGGAAGAGAGTGCGGTCCCCTCTTCCGCTCCAAAAAGCGTCAGCAGTTCGACGACATCGGCTTCGGTTGTGGTCTCATCGAGCGCGATCGTCACGGTCTGCGCATCGAGCCTGCGGAGATTGATACGATGCTCCACCGCGCGACCGAGAATACTGTCGGCCGCGCGGTCTCCGGCCCGAACGCAGACCGTGTCGAAAAAGTCCGCGTTGACGAGGGTGCAGCCGAGATTTTTCAAGCCTGTGGCCAGACTTGTGGCCAGCCCATGAACGCGCTCTGCGATAGCTCGGATGCCGTCCGGCCCGTGATAGGAGGCGTACATGGCGGCGGTGATCGCGAGCAGCGCCTGCGCAGTGCAGATGTTGCTGGTCGCCTTATCGCGCCGTATATGCTGTTCCCGTGTCTGCAGGGTCAGCCGCACCGCAGGGTTCCCTGCCGCATCCTTGGAGACTCCTACCAGCCGGCCCGGCAGCTGACGCTGATAGGCCAGCTTGGTGGCCAGATAGGCCGCGTGCGGCCCGCCGTACCCCAGGGGAACGCCGAAGCGCTGGGTCGAACCGATGGCGATGTCTGCGCCGAACTCTGCCGGCGGTTTCAGGAGCGCGAGGCTCAGGATGTCGGCGGCCACGACCGCCAGACCGCCCTGACCATGCACCCCCTCGATAAACGCGGTATAGTCGTAAACTCCCCCATCGGTCGCAGGATACTGCAGCAGTGCGCCAGAGAGCGGCTGATCGAAAGCATACGTGCGGTGATCGCCGACGACGATCTCGATGCCAAGCGGCAGCGCGCGTGACTTCACGACGGCGATAGTCTGCGGATGGCAGTCCTGGGCGATGAAGAAGACGCGCCCTGCGCCGCCCTTGATGCCTTCGCACATCGCCATCGCTTCGGCCGCCGCAGTCGCTTCGTCCAGCAGGGAGGCGTTCGCGATCTCGAAGCCTGTCATATCCATGACCATCGTCTGGAAGTTCAGCAGGGCTTCCAGACGGCCCTGTGCCACTTCGGCCTGATATGGGGTGTACGGAGTGTACCAGCGCGGATCTTCGAGAATATTGCGCAGCAGGACCGGCGGCGTGATACAGTCGCTGTAGCCCATGCCCAGATAGGAGCGGAAGATCTGGTTCCTGCCTGCCAGCCCACGGAGTTCCGCCAGCGCTTCCGTCTCTGTCAGGCCTGCCCCCACGGAGGGCAGCGAAACCCTGCCGCCGCGTCGAATCGAAGCAGGCACCGTCTTATCGACCAGTTCCTGCAGCGAAGAGAGCCCCAGTGCATGCAGCATCCGATCCACATCCTGCGGCCGCGGCCCGATGTGACGTGCAACGAACGGCGAAAATGCGGGCGTTACGGTCTCGCCCTCTCCTAATTCTGCGGTCAGCGGAGTAATGCTGAAAGTTGTCATCCTCTAGTGCCCTCCCTCGTCCGCGAACTTCTCGTAATCGGCCGCGTCCAGGAGAGCCGCAAGCTCTTCGGTATTACTGAAACGCACCTTGATAAGCCAGCCTTTGCCGTAAGGGTCTTCGTTGACGAGTTCCGTCGCCGTGGCGATTCCGGTATTGGCTTCGATGACCTCGCCGCTCAGCGGCGAGAACAGTTCCGATACCGCTTTGACCGATTCCACTTCCCCGAAAAGGCCGTCTGCCTGCAGCATACGTCCGGCTTCCGGCAGATCCAGATAGGTGATGTCCCCGAGTTCGGCCTGGGCATGGTCGGTGATCCCGATGACCGCGACATCCCCTTCTAATTTGACCCACTCATGAGATTTACTGTATTTGAGTTCCGCAGGAACACTTGCCATGTCTGAATATCCTTCTCTATTACGTGAATTGACGTCTATGGGGCTGTCAGCCTGTCTGGGCCAATAGATTTTTCTTGGGAACTACGGTGGCTGCCGCGCGGCGATCCCGAATGGCGATCTCCACAGATGTGCCTGTCTTTGCATAGCGCGCCAGCACATATCCCATTGCTATGCTCGTCCCCTTTGCCGGAGAGAAAATACCGCTCGTCACCTCCCCAACCGGCTCGTCTCCGACAAGAATAGTATACCCTTGGCGGGGCTGGATCCTCTCCTGTGTGACCAGTCCGACCAGTCTTCTGACGGCAGGATTTGATTTGGCGGCAGCGATTTTATCACGTCCGATAAAGTTTGCTTTGTCCATTTTTACGACCCACATAAGGCCCGCTTCTGCTGGGCTCGTGGTGTCGTCGATCTCGTGTCCATAGAGGGGATAACCAGCCTCGATGCGCAGCGCGTCGCGTGAGCCCAGACCACAGGCGGCCGCCCCACCCTTAAGCAGCGCATCCCACAGGTTCTCGGCCTGCGCCGCCGGAACGATCACCTCAAAGCCATCTTCCCCCGTATATCCTGTTCTGCAGAAGGTCGCCGGCAGGCCGCCGATCTCCCCGACCACATACTGAAACCGCCCCAAATCCAGGAGGTCCGGTCGTCCAGCTATTTCGGCAATCAATGCAGGAGCATGTGGCCCCTGCACTGCGATCATGGCCGTCTCCAGTGTATGATCCTCTACCCTCACCATGGGAGGCGTATACTGCGCGATCCAGGCCAGATCCTTCTCCGTATTGCTGGCGTTGATGACGACCAGATAGTCCTCATCTCCCGCTCTATATACGATTATGTCGTCTATGATGCCGCCATTCGGGTTTGTCAGCAGAGAATATTGCGCTTCCGAAGGGCTTAGATCTGCAATATCGTTGGAAGTCAGTTCCTGCAGCATCGCAGTCGCTCCCTGCCCTGTTACCTGAATTCGTCCCATGTGGCTGATATCAAAAATCCCAGCGTGGCTCCGCACGGCGCGAGCCTCTTCCAAAATGCCGTTGTAGAGCACCGGCATCTCCCACCCTGCAAAATCGACCAGTCGGGCCTTCAGTTTTTGATGCGCGGCAAAGAGAGGCGTTCGCCGGAGATTGGTTTCCATATTTTATTTCCTTATGAGGAGATGCCGGAGGAGGTCATTCACCGAGATAGGCTTTGCGTACGGAGTCGTCCTGCAGCAGTTTTTGTGATGTGTCGGCCAGGACAACACGGCCGGTTTCCAGAACGTAGCCCCGGTTGGCGATCCGCAGTGCCTGGTTGGCGTTCTGTTCGACCAGAAGCACCGTCACCCCCTGCCGATTGATCTCACGGATGATCTTGAATATGTTTTGGACCAGAAATGGGGCCAAACCGAGCGAGGGTTCATCGAGCAGCAGCAGCCGTGGTCTCGCCATCAGCGCCCGCCCGATGGCGAGCATCTGCTGCTCCCCACCCGACAGTGTGCCCGCCGACTGCGCCTCCCGCTCCTTGAGGCGTGGAAACTGGACGAACACCTTCTCCATGTCCTGCTTCACTTCGGCTTTGTGACGGTGGCGCGTGTACGCGCCCAGATCCAGATTCTCCCGCACCGTCATGTTGGCGAAGACACGCCGCCCCTCGGGCGACTGGCCGACTCCCAGCATGACGATCTCGTGCGCGGGCAGCTGATGGAGCGGCTTCCCCTCGAACGTCACTTCTCCGGATCGCGGACGGACCAGGCCGGAGATCGAACGGATCGTCGTGCTCTTGCCCGCGCCGTTCGCTCCGATCATCGTGACGATCTCACCCTCGTTTACTTCCAGCGAGACACCGTCCAGGGCGCGGATCGCTCCATAGTAGACGGACAGGTTTTTTATGATCAGCATCGTTCAGTCTTACTCCGGCTGCAGTCTTGGCGTCAAAGGAGAACCCGTCTCGGGAGCGGCAGGCTCGGAGGAAGGAGCAAGTTCGGCCTCGTCTTCCCCAAGATAGGCTGCGATCACCTTGGGATTGTTACGGATCTCCGTGGGAGTCCCTTCCGCGATGACGCGCCCATAGTCCAGGACGTAGATCCGTTCACAGATCCCCATAACGAGTTTCATGTCGTGTTCGATCAGGAGGACGGTCAGCCCGAAATCGTCGCGGATCTGGCTGATCAGCGCCATCAGACCGACTTTCTCCTGGGGATTCATGCCTGCAGCCGGCTCATCGAGCAGCAGCAGTTTGGGATCGGTCGCCAGAGCGCGGACTATCTCCAGTTTTCGCTGATCGCCGTAGGGCAGGTTCTT
>JAYTGR010000261.1:0-6141 GCA_043733205.1 Chthonomonadaceae bacterium | reverse complement strand
CTCCCGCGCTGCCTGGATCGGTCTGCGCAGAATGCTCCTCAACGCCATCGCCTTCGGCCCCAGCCGCGTCGCTATGACTCCGATCGGTGCGGCGGAATAGGAGGCAGATCGGGAAAGAAAGCAGGATAAAATACAGAGGAAATGCAGGAGAAGACCGTTTCTTTCCTCTTCTCCTTTCCTGGTTTCCTTTCTTCCTGCCTTCCTGTTCTGCCTTTTCCTGCTTTGCTTTACTTCCGTTTTCTGCGGCGCAATCCCAGCAGGAGAGCGCCTATTCCGATGGCCGTAAAGGCAGAGGGTTCAGGGGTAGACGCGACGGTATCGAAGGCCAGGAAGACTGGTTTCTCGATGCCGCTGATCCGCCCGTTCTGCCGCCTCGCCACCTGCCTCCTCAAGGTGGTCAAGACGTTCATTCCGAACGCCTTCACATCGGCGTACCTGCTGCATCACTCGATCTACTGGGGCCTGAAATGGTTCGTCTCGCCCTACGCCAATTTCCTGATCATGCGCCACTTCAACATCGGATCGGAGCTGCTGCAGTTCGTGGCGACGAATACGAAGGGCGTGAAGATGGAGCTGAATCCCCTGCGCCCGAAAACGCTGCGCGATCTGGTCGACAACGTCTTCCTGCAGCACGACCTGAACATCTACAACTTCATCATCGAGATCAACCGGCAGCTGAACGAACAGGATCTCGAACTGCAGCCCCAGGTAGAACTCGATTTCAGCGCCATCACGGACGGCGACTTCGGGATCGAAGAGATGCCGCACGGCCGCCTCAACTTCATCGATCTGCTCTCGGCGATCGAAATCTACACGCCGGCGTATCAGCTGCTCCTGACGGACAGCGATTTCTGGCGGGCGAGCAACTCCCTGCAGCTGGACGAGACCATCGCGCTCTACGCCACCACACTAATCAACGATCACCGCTTTCTGGGCCTCGTGAACAACCGGCACCCCATGGTGCCGGAGTCCATGCTCGGCGCCAGCTACCGCCTGATGCTGCACGGTCTGGCAGCAGAGAGTCTGCACGCCTATCTGGTAAAGCAGAAGCGCAAATATGCCGCCCTGGCCGCAGGCGCCGTCCCTGTGCCGTCCGGCGCGCCCTAAAGCAGACACCCTACCCCTCCCCGCAAGCGGAGAGGGAGTTTTCTGGAAGCCTCTCCTTGCGAAATGCTTCGCGCGGAAGCGGTCAAGTTGGAGTGCCGCAAAGCGGCTTCATGATTTGGGGTGCCCGCAGGGCTTGCTTGTAAGGAGGGGTTGGGGAGGTCTCCTCTAAAGCGGCACGAAGGCCGTTATCGGATGGCGCCTCTTTGCGTGGGCTGCAGCGCAATATTGCGAAACTCCGCCCACTCGTAGGGCCGAATCTCCAGGCGGATCTCCCGGATCTGCGTGAGATCGAACGGGGTAATAGAATGGAGATAGCCGGTGTCTCCGTATCCCAGATCGACTGTGTCCTCCTCTCTCCATAAATAATCTCCGACAGGCAGGTCTGGCCTGCCAGCGTTGGCAGGATCCCGTGGGATGGGATTTCCGGCCTTATCCAGGGTCTCCTGGGAAGCGTTATTCGATTTTAGAAGGAAGATACGGCCTGTTTTGTCGACGGCGACGAAACGGCGGGCGACGTCTTGCAGATAGGCGGTATCCAGTATCTTGAACGGGAGATCACAGAGTTTGCCTTCGGGCGTATGGTATGTCAGCATCGGTACATCTCCTGTTTTAGGGTATCCGGGCACTTCCACCGAGACACCGCCTTGATCGGGATCTCCTGCAGGACCGGCATGTCGGGCATCGGCAGGCATCGGTATGCTGGCGACCGCTCTCCAGGGACCGACCGCGATACCGTAACGCAGGGTGGCCTGCCGAAGATTCGGCGGAAAGTCGTGAAGCGCCCCACTGGAAAACAGGTAATTCTTGGGGAGCAGGCTCTCTGTGCCGGGCAGCATAGCGTCGCTGTCGTCCGGCACAGAGGGGACAAACCGAACGGCAGAGCTATAGGAGAGAAAAGTGCGTGAACTTGTCAATTGGAAAACCAGCGCACGAGGCCGCATTCTATGCAGCCAGCCGGGAAAGTTACTCACCAGCCAATCGTATCCTTTCACGGGGCCGGGGAGCAGCGTGCCGTCCGGTTTCCACCATAAACCGCCGTCCTTACGACTCTCGGTAACCGCCGGCACACTCAGGGTGATGCCGCAGGAGAAAGTGTGACGAAAGGCGGACAGGGCGGGCGGCGGAGAGAGGGCGACGGAGTTCCCTGCCAGGTTATGCACCAGCAAAATATTCCTGAACTCGGCCCACTGGTAGGGACGCACCTGGAGGCGTAAGGCGGTGATGTGTGCCTGCGCCCATGCAGGCACTTGCTGACTTTGCATCCTGGCGTCGTAAGAAGAAATCATCCCAAGAGAAAGCTCTTTGCCATCCTTGTCCAGAGCGACAATACGTCGAGCCACATCTCCCAGTGGGGCACGACCGCCCAGCAGGGACAGCGTATGCTCCTCCCCACGAGAATCCTGATAAGAGAGATGCGGCGTATCGTTTTGAACGAGCATAGTCCGATTCGGAAGCGCGGTGTCGGGAATGGTAATCGTGTCCGGCGTCGGCTGCGGAGTCAGGCGGGTGGTCGTGATCGTCTCCCACGGGCCTGTCGCGATGCCGAACCGATAGGTGCAGTGGGTATCCGCAGCTGGAAAGCCGATGGGAACGGTTCCCGTTGTGGCGCGTCGTGGCAGGATATAACCCTCCCCGCGCTCATTGCGTCCGTGGCGATAGAGGGCCGTCTGAAGATGCTGCGTCGGATCGACGACATAGCCGGTCGTACTGAAGTCCACTCCCTGGCTGACGCCTGGCGCTGTTTGAAGACGGAAAAACAGCGCGCGGCGCAGGATCGATGCGGGATAGCCGTACTCACGTGAAGCGAAGATAAGGGTCTCTTCTTTTGGCAGTTCCAGTACCGGCTTTCCATCCGGCGTCCACCAATCATTCCCATCCCCATATCCAGAAGGGTCCAATCCTACGGCGACCAGTTCCACGGAGACGCCGTTGGGCAGGTCCACCACAGGGCCGATCGCAGGCAGCCTTTTGAAAGCGGCTGCCTGCTTGTTTCCATCTGCCCAGGCCAGCGGCCGGAGCCAGGAGACGGCACAGAGCAGCAGGCTCGTTGCCAACAGGACCAGTGTCCGTACCAATCGTGTCGGCGATTGACGACTGCGTTTTGCATTGAGAATATTGTGCAGGCGATAATGCACCTGTGTGGGCCGCGCCATTGCGACGGCGGCAGAGGGCACCTCTCGCCCGGCCTGCATGGCCTTCACGACATCCAGCAGATGCATGGCATACTCCTTCGCCCGCACTCCCGCCAGCAGAACGGCATCGTCGCAGGCGCGCTCGGCCTCGATCTGGGTATGGCGATCGAGCAGCCAGACCAGGGGATGGAACCAGTAGAGCGCGCAGACGAGCTGTCCCAGCATCTGTGTCAGCCAGTCGTGGCGGCGAATATGCGCCAGTTCATGCAGCACAACCACACGCAGCCGCTCCGCAGGCCACTGCGCCGCATCCGCCGGCAGCAGCAATGTCGCCTTCCCCACTCCCCATATCATCGCAGCCGAGATAGTATCCTCTTGTCCGGCCTGCATAATATGGATGGGACTCGTGAACCCGGCTTCGGAAAGGACTGCCGCTATACGTGTCTGCAGCGCTTCCGGGAGAGCCCTCTTGTTCCGTCGCGCGATCCGTCGTATACGATCCAGCCCAATCAGCAAACGAGCCAGAACCGTCAGGGCTCCCATCAGCCAGAACGCCGCCAGCCAAGGTGCAAAACGGGAAAGGGAGAGGGACGAAGCGGCAGCAGAAGTGGCCTGCGCCGAGACGGTCGCTGCAGGCGATACGGGGGCAGCCGCAGGAATCTGCCCGATGGCAGGACTGGGCGCAGAGGCCGGTTCAGGACGGACCGCCGCCGCGCTGCTGCTCTCAGGCTGAGCTGAGGGGGAGAGGTCTCTGACAGGAGATACGCGCAGAGTCAGCCCTGGCCCGGACACCTGGAGCAGGGGCTTCTGCGCGGGAATCATCAGGGCCATCGGCGGAATCAGCAGCAGCGTTCCCAGCGCTGCCGCCGAAATCAGATGCCGTCGAGCCGCCGACATTTTCCGGGTGCAGAACAGCGTGAACGCCGCCGCCGCCAGAACGAGCAGACTTTGCAAAGACATATCTATGACAAGCGGCAGCCAGTGGCCGCTCAGGAGAGAGGAGATCATTTCGGGGCCTCCTCGCTCTCTTCATTCCGGGCCTGTGCGATCATTTCTGCCAGGCGGGCCAACTCGGCTGCAGACAGGTCCGCCTCGCGATCTGTCAGAAAGGTCTTGACAGCCGCCTCCAGACTGCCTCCGAAAAAATTCTGCAGCACCCCCCTAAGCGCGGATTTCGCGGCGGAGTGTGACGTTTCGGTGGGCGAGAACAGAAAGCGCTTCCCCTCCTCCACGTGGGACACATGCCCCTTCTCCTCCAGGATCCGTAAAATCGAGCGCACGGAAGAGTACGAGGGCGGCTCCGGCAGCGCCTCCAGCACCTCTCCGACGCCTGCCCACCCCAGCCGGTGCAGGATCTCCATGATCTCGCGTTCCCGACGGCTCAGCCCATCCCCAATCATTCTTGGCATACGGTCCCTCCTGACTATATGCTGAAAGATTAGCACATAAAGGGCGTTATGTCAAGAATAATCTCTCTCCTTCTCTCTGTTCGATCGTAACACAGAGAGGAGGAGAGAGATTGCTGCGAGAGAAACGTGGTTTCATTTGCCGAAGGCGCTGAGCGCAAGCCGCTGTTTGCCTGTATTGGCCGGGGTTGCGGTATGATGGGTCGGATCGAACTTCTGAGGACTTGCATCTTTCGTGCTCAGGCCTGCCAGAGCACTATTCGCCGCATTCCACGCTGCGATCACTCGGGCCGTATGGTCGTCGATCCAGTCCCTTTTGTCCTTCAGATTGGAAGGATCGGAGGCAGCCTTCATTCCGTCCCTGAAGTGGCCCATGTCACCCAGACCGCCGTCGCCATCCACGAGGAAAGCCGGACTGCACAGCAATGCCGCAGGTTTGTCCGGTTCGACGACGATATAGCCTCTGTTCTCTATCGTCTTCACGCGGCCATCCGGATGCCGGAACGTGACCGATTTGAACTTCCAGACCGGGACGCTCCTGCCGTCGATTGCCTGTGTCGCAGGGGTATCGTCGTAGGCGGCGTCGATGATATAGCCGTCGGAATCGAAGTGGACGATGCGGTTCCTGGCATCTCTCTTTACGAGGGCCGGAGCCGCCTTATAGATCTCCAGCGTCGTGGTCGAGTAGTTTTCCGGAAAAGCGCGCATGAAGAAGCCCTCTCCGATATAGGCCCAGGGGGCGGGCTGGACATCCCTGCGGCTGTCTTTGCCCCAGGGGGCGCTGCCCGTCCTCACCGCGATCCTCTCCAGTGCATCGTAAGAGGTTGTGCCGGTGATTTTGTTCCTCAGATCCGCATAGGTGTCCACGAGTTTCCGGGCCTGCCCTGGAATAAGTCCGCCGAGTCGCCGCTTGACTTCGCTGGCGATTTCCGCTCGTGCCGGTTCGAGGTTGAGGATAGCGATCTCCTGCGGGACGAGCAGAGGAGCGACGCGGATCTTGAACTCGTTGTCGTAAGAGTCCCATTGGGCACCGTCTTCGGTTCCCCAGATAAGTCGCTGCACATCGGACTGTTCGATTTTGGGGTTCTGCTGCGAGCGCAGGAGGATATTGCGTATCAGGGGCGCACGGTCGCCTTTGAGCGGCGCAATCAGGTAGCCGTCGCCTTTGGTGGGGCCGTAGGTGCCGGCATGCAGGCAGTAGGAACGGATCACCGAGCGGTAGTAGCCTGGTGCGAAGGTCCAGTCGTTTGGAATGGGCTTCGGCTCTTGGTCCTCGATGCCCCGGAGCGTGGTGACAATCGGCAGAGCGTCCTTAATGCTGGTGGTGATCGCGTGCCCGGGCTCCCACAGCGGCAGACCTCCGCTGAGCTGTGCGATGGGGTCCTGAGCCCGTGCTGGAACTGTCCCCAGGGTCATTCCCATAATGCCGATGGCTATCAGGGCTGCCGCTCTGCCCAGACCTGCAGGGCGGTTGTGCATAGGAGATGTAATCATAG
>JAYTGR010000260.1:0-2144 GCA_043733205.1 Chthonomonadaceae bacterium | reverse complement strand
CCTCGACCACGGAATCCAGGATGCTGTGGCGGTAGATGCGGCGGCGCTCGATGCTCTCTTTGGTATCGCCGGGATTGCCGTTGGAGAAGAGGCGCTCGAAGACCAGGCGCGGGTCCAGCTCCTTGGCGACAGGCGAAGCCTCTCCGCGCCAGGAGATGTTGGAGGAGTAGGCGCAGGAGTAACCGCTGTCGCAGTTACCGGACTGTCCGCTGCGCTCGCATCCGATCTCCAGAGACGGGAAGAAAGTTTTACTGCCGACATGCATGGCCGCGAGCTGATCGGCGGAGATACCGGCCTTGATGTCCGCGCCGTCCGTCTTACGCGGGTGGCAGCCGGTCAGGAAGGCGGCGGCGGAGCGGGCATGATCGCCCCCGCCATCGCCGAGTGCGGCGGCGTTGTTCTGCGAAAGGCCCGACAGCACCGTCAGACTGTCCTTCACGTTCTTGAGCGGCGCCAGGGTGGGCGTCAGCTCGAAGGCGCCTTCGGTCTTCGGCGTCCAGGACTTCATATTGATGCCGTTCGGCACGAACATAAAGACCATGCGGTTGACGCGGGCCGCTTTCTTGCCGGACTGCGCCAGCGCGGTGACAGGGATCATCGCTTCCAGCGCCGGCAGAGCCATGGCGGTTCCCAGACCGCGCAGCAGCGTGCGTCGAGAGATTACGGGATTGGTCATCGAGTTGCTAAGCCTCCATCGTCCCCTCGCCGTTTGCGGAAGGGCTCACTTTCCACGATTGCATTTATGAGTGCCGAGAACTTGTAATCGTTCTGGCTTATTGTCTTCACCATTGCGTCGATATTGCAGCGGTCATAGTGCTCGATGCCGCGCCCGAGGGCGTATGTCATCATCTTCTCGGTCAGACAGTGTACGAAGAGTGTCTTCTTGGTCTTCAGGACCGTCTTCAGCTGCGCGGGGCCGGTGAAGGCGACATTGCCAGGCAGCACACCGGAGGCATCGACAGCCGCGTCGCCGTCCTTGACGCGCCATCCACCGGTCGCATCGAAGTTTTCCAGCCCGAAGCCCAGCGGATCCATGCGGGCATGGCAGGAAGCGCAGGCCGGGTCTTTGCGGTGCTGTTCCATGCGCTGCCGCAGGGTGCCCACCAGCGGGCCGTGATTGTCGTCCGCCAGCTTCGGCACGTTCGGCGGGGCGGGCGGCGGCGGCGTGCCGAGCAGATTGTCCAGCACCCATTTGCCGCGTTTTACCGGTGAGGTCCGGGTCGGATTCGACGTGACGGTCAGAATACTCGCCTGTGTCAGCAGGCCGCCGCGCTGATCGCCTTCCAGCACGACACGCCGGAAGCTGTCCCCAGTGACGCCCGCGATTCCGTAATGCTTCGCCAGCGGCTCATTCAGAAATGTATATTTCGCGTCGATGAAGTCCAGCACACTGTGATCGTCGCTCACGATGGAGTTGAAGAACATCTCGGTCTCGGTTTTCATCGAGACCCGCAGTTTGTCGTTCCAGTCCGGGAAGCGGCCCGTATCGGGGCGCACCTGCGACAGGTTCCGCAGCTGCAGCCACTGGCCCGCGAAGTTCTGTCCCAGCGCCTGCGCTTTGGGATCCTTGAGCATTCGCCTGACCTGCAGTTCCAGCATCCTGCTGTTCTGCAGTCTGCCCTGTGCGGCCAGACTGTTGAGTTCGGCGTCCGGGACGCTGCTCCACAGGAAATAGGAGAGGCGCGCCGCCAGCTCATAGTCGGTCAGGTAACGGCTGGTCGTCTTCTCGTTCGGCTTCGGGTCCAGCTCGACATGGAACAGGAAGTTCGGATTGACCAGGACGGCCTCGACAGCGACGCGAATGCCGCCTTCGAAACTCTCCCCCTGCTTCTGCGCCAGATGAACGTACGTCAGCAGACGATCTATTTCCTGCGTGGCGACCGGGCGGCGGTAGGCTTTCGCGGCAAAAGAGGTCAGGATCCTGCGTGCGGCCTCGTCCTGGCTCAGAGCCGCCGACGGCTGGCAGAAGACGATCCGCTTATGCGAGGCGGGCAGATCCTTCGGCATTCCGGGCGGACCGACCAGTTCCAGATAGTTGACGATCAGGTTGCGGTCCTGCTTACCCTGCGGCGCTTTCGGGTCATAGAAGTCGTTGGTAAACTCCATCGCAAACCGGTGTTTGCCCGCCTTGAGAGGCATCGGCA
>JAYTGR010000259.1:0-2146 GCA_043733205.1 Chthonomonadaceae bacterium | reverse complement strand
TGATCAGGAGCAGAGCACAGTGGATGTGACGGAAGGTCTCAGGCCGAGTGAAGCTGCGGCTGCGCCCGAACAGAAAGAGCCGCCAAAAACGGAGCAGAAACCGCCAAAATTTCCGGCGGCCAACTGGGGCGGCTTACAGAGCGGAACAGGAGGCACCGACCCCATCCGAGGATCGGGCAGCAGAACGCCCATCACACCTATGCGTGACACTCCGTCTACTGGATCTGACAGGCAGCGTCCTGCCGATCAGGTAAAGCCTAAAGACGACGCAAAAAAGCCAGGGGATAAAGATGACGCCCCGCCTCCTAACCCGGCGTAACACACCAGCTTTCTGACTTGACAGGCTGCTTATATGCGTGTTCGATGGAAAGCAGGTTCATGGTTTTGGGTTATTTCAGCAGGGGCGTCTTTCGATCCTGCACGTATGGGATCTTGTCCCTCTTACACTTTTGACGAAAGGAAGGTCGGAATGTCTCATTTTGCGAGTCACCGACAATAGCATCGACTTCGGCTTCGGTGAGCAGGTATCCAGCTTTGAGATAAGGCACCAGGGGCGCTTCGACGGCGATGATCTCAACAAGCTGACCGGCAATAGTTCGCATACCGGGAGAGGGAGACCATTCCAACAGGTCAGGCTTGAGCCGTCTTAGGACGGTATCCAGCCATCGTCGGACGTTCGATAAGCGAGCCGTGATGAGATCTTTTGGGGGTTAGAGGTGTCGTTGCAGTCATTGATTTTTCTCCTGAGGGATGTTTGCACTGATTCCTAGGGTATAGGTGTCCCTCTCTTATGTACACTAACCAGATCCAGCACGAAAGCGGAAAGGATGCAGCGAATTCTTATTGGGCGCGACGTGTGATTGGGGGCATAGGGAGTTCAAACGCTCGTTTTTGCTGGAATAGTGACCCAGCTGCGCCGCTTGTGAGCTTGTCCGCTGTTTGGGGTAAAATTGCAGTGTGCGCCTACCGAGACAAGCAGGGCCGGTACTATGAGGATCGCCCTCGATCACAAGGAAGACTGCAGATATATTATGAAACCACCGCGATACACTTTCCAGGCGCAGGCTTGGCCCACTCCCAGGCGTTCATCGAGGATCTGCGGACGCAGGATCCTGCCTCTCCTCCTTGGAGGTGCAGCGCTGCTGCTGAGCGCCACGCCGCGTACTCTTTCCCAGACAGCGGCGAAAGCGCAGGAGACCATCGGAGGCGGAACCGTCGCTGCTCCGGCTATGGGTTCCAAACCTTCCTTTGGGATCGGCGGGCCGGGCATGGTGCTGGTCAAGAACTGGCGGTTCGGCGCGAACGGCACGATCAGGAACTACGCCGATATGAACGCCAACTTCTTTTACCACGACCAGTTCGGCACGATCGGCAACGGAACGAACTACGGAGCGGTCATGGTCGCGCCGGACGCGGCGAACGCACTGCCCAATCAGCCGATCGAAGGGGACGCCTGCCCTCCTGTCCGTCAGTTCACCGCCGATTCGCTGAAAACGCTGCTGACGCCGCTCTACGGCGCGACGAAGGTCGTTCCTACTCAGCACAATGCGGGCTGCGGCTCTTTCATGGCGAAGTGGAAACTGCCCCACGGCGGCTCCCTGCTGGGGCAGGACATCGTCTGGGAAACCCGTGTACGCTGCGTAACGCCGCCCTACTTCTGGTTTGCCATCTGGACAGCGGGCAATAAGTGGAACCAGGGCGCGGAGCACGATCTGGTGGAGAGCTTCGGATACGACAATGGCGGGAAGAACACGAACTATGACGGGCGTTACTGGCACTCGAACGCGGTCTCCGGCAAGGACGTCACAGACTACGGGGACTGGAACAAGGCCATGTCTGCGCATGGGATCACCGATTTCGACAGCGGCAAATACCATATCTGGACCTGGCTCTACCGCAAAGACGACAGTTATGCCATGTATGTGGACGGCGTTCTGGTTCAGAGCGGCAAAGACAGTTACTGGACCTACGGCAGCAAGAAGACAGACGAGCCCATCGACATGGACTTCCTGTTCGACGGAGGCTGGGGCCACACTCAGATCGGCAGTGTCAACCATGCCCTGCCCGCTTCGGAGTTCAGCGGCAAGTTCTACGAATGGAACTACAGCCGTGTCTATCTAAGCCAGCCCACGACTAAAACGGCCTC
>JAYTGR010000258.1:0-2147 GCA_043733205.1 Chthonomonadaceae bacterium | reverse complement strand
GAGCGGGGCGCCCCTGCGGAACCTCGTCGCTGGCGACTGTCGCGTCGAGCAGCCCCGCATGCCGCCAGCCCAGACGCTCCAGCTGCGAGACTGGTTCCCCGAAGTAAGCGTCCGCGCCATGCCGGGCAAAGACCCGGAATATCTCTTCCACAATCTCCATGTCTGCCGCGTCTCCTGGATCCTCTGTTCGGAATTAGCCCGCAATTTTTGTGCCTGCCGGATCTGCATTTCGTTCCAGCGCGCTGTCAATGGCAGGGGGCCGCGACTGGAGAAACAGATAGAGGGCGGAGGCCGCACAGGTCAGTGCGGCCACCCCTGTCAGCGTCATAAAGGCCGGCTTCCAGCCCTGATGCTCCGCGATCCCGCCGATCAGCTGTCCGGCCAGTATGCCGCCGATGTAGCCGACGCCAATGAAATGCTTTATCTTCCGACAGGAGTAAAGAAGGAGGCTTGCTGCTGTATTTCACGACGATGTGGGCGTGTTTGCAGGGATTGCGGCGTGCAGCGCAGAATGGATGGGCGACGCGCTGCAGTTCAAAGTGGATTGCAACGCGGCGTCTTTGCGAAGGAGACTGCTATGCTAAAAACGACTCTGCTGCATCCCGAGATTCTGCGCGCGGTGGCAGGCGCGGGACATGGCTCCCGAATTCTGATCGCCGACGGCAACTACCCGTGCGCGACGACGGCGGGTCCGAACGCCGACGTGGTCTATCTAAACCTTGCCCCCGGACTGGTCAGCGTGACCGATACGCTGCGTGTTCTGGCCTCGATCGTGCCGATCGAGGCCGCTCATGTCATGCAGACGGCCGATGGGACCGAACCGCCCGTTTTTGCCGAGTTTCGGCGGCTGCTGCCGAGTGGGATCGACATCGCGCCCGTAGAGCGTTTCGCGTTCTACGAAACGGTCGGACAGCCGGACGTCTGCCTGGTGATCGCTACCGGAGAACAGCGCATCTACGCCAACATCCTGCTGACCATCGGCGTCGTCATGCCGGAGTAGGCGGGGCCACCTCCCCAACCCCTTCTTCGTTAACTTATCTTGCTCCCTTAGCAAATTCCGCTTTGACAAGACAATACCTTCCTGCGCTTTACCCCGTTCAGCCCGCCCCTAAAGGAGCGGTCTGTCTTTGGTAAGCCCCATAAATGGGGCTGGGTCCGGCGTAACCTGGCTTTTATGCAGAACCGAGGAGGCTGTTGGCGTTTCCGCTATGGAGCCCAGTTCTCCTTGCATCCATCCCAGGCCCCTTTAGGGGCCTTAACCTTCCCCTTCAGGCCGCCCCTTTAGGGGCGATGGCCCCTAAAGGACAAGATAAGTTTCGTTAAGGAGGGGCTACTGATCGGTCAGCAGAACGGCCTGGGTGGAAGGCTGGCCAGCCGCAGGACGGACCAGACCGTAGAGGAAGATAGAGTAGATGCGACTGCCGTTCAGCGTTACGGAACCGAGCGACGTCAGGACATTACCGGCGTTATCGCGGACGCTCAGGTTGTAGACTCCCGCCGTCGCCGTGATATAGCTGGCACTGCCGGAGGTGGAGACAGTACCATATGCGACATCGCCCAGTCCGGTGATCGCCACTGCGGTCGCCGGTGTACCACTCGTATTGTAGAGCGTAATGGGGGGCGAATCCGGGGAGAGGTTGATGACGCGGAGCGCAACGCTGCTGACAGGAACGGAGGACGGAAAGTTGTCGCTGAACTGGATCAGACGAGGAGCGGTCGTGCCGGACGTGCCGTAGATGCCAGCGAGAACCTCCGTATAAAGGAAACTCCGTGTCATGGTGACGGAAGCTTCCGGCGCGACGAGGGTCGTGGTGCCCGACCGATAGGCGTCCGTTTTAACCGAAATGCCGCTCGAAACGGTGGCATAGTTGGTGCTCTGCCCGAACGCCAGAGGCGAGGAGTTCAGATTGATGGAACGCTGGGCGAAGTCTATCGCCGTGCTGGGACCGCTGACCAGCGTATTGAGAACACGTTCTTTGTTGGTATCGTTCGGATCGGTCCCGAACGGCTTGGAAAGGCTGTTTCCGCCGCAGCCGAACAGCGCCAAAGTAAGTACGCCCGCCGTCGCAAACAGCGTACAACGCCCGATCTGATGAGAAAGCATGGCACTCTCCTATTGCATGGAAAATGGAAGCGGCCTGCAGAAT
>JAYTGR010000257.1:0-2149 GCA_043733205.1 Chthonomonadaceae bacterium | reverse complement strand
CGGAGACGGCGAGGGTCATCCCTTCCCATAAGTCTCCTGTCGAGAGGACACGGATGGCGGCGGCCTTTCCGGTCGGGAAACTATTATGGGGCGGGCTGCTGATCTGGGGGTTCGGTGGTATCTGGTATGCACTCCAAGCGGCGCGCAGCCTGATCGCGCTAAGACGGGTTCGTGCCGGAGTTGTGGACGCCGGACCAGCGTGGGCATCCCAGGCGAAACAGGCGGCGGAAGCGGTCGGGCTGGCGCAGGCGCCAAGGGTGGCCCTCGCGGTGGAGGCGGGCGTGCCGTTTTCGATGGGCGGACGGCAGCCCATGATTCTGCTGCCTGCATCCGTGAGAGAGATCGAGGCGGCGGAAGCGGAGGCGATCCTGCTGCATGAAACCGGGCATATCGTGCATCGACACCATCTGCTCGGCCTGCTTATGACCGCCGTAGAAATCCTTTACTGGTGGCTTCCGCCGGTTCGCTGGACGAATGCGGCCCTGGCGGATGCGATGGAGGAGGTCTGCGACAATCATGTGCTCCGGGTGCAGGGAGACGGGCGCGCCCTGGGCCGCTGTCTGGTGAACGCGGCGGAAGCCGCAGCAAATGGGTTTCGGGTGCTGCCGGGTTCGGCGATCCTGCACGGCAGGCGTGGGCTGAGCCGTCGGCTGACACGCGTTCTCGAGGGGGTCGAAAACAAGGAGACAGGGATGAACAAGTTTCAAAGAGCCGCATCGGCTGCGGTCACACTGGTCTGTATGGGGGTTTGTGCCATGGTTCGCGTCGTTCCTGCCGAAGCGGAAGAGGGGCCGGATGCCTGGGTACGATATTTCCCGACGAGCGTCGGAACCGAATGGACATATCGGGCGACCTATGCGGGACGGCAGAAGTCGGCCGAGCGCCAGATGAAAGTGCGCGGGCGCCTTGCGCTCAAAAAGGGCGGCGCGTATGTCGAGATCGAAACGATCGAGGAGGGGCGTCGGGACGGGTTTCTCTATGCTGGAATGCGGGGCGAAGGCTACTACGCCTATCCCAACGCCCCTCGCGGGATGCAGGGTGTGAATGAAGACGTCTCCCCGATTCCGCTGGCGCTCTTTCCGCTCCAGACGGGACGAAGCTGGACCTGGCAGGAACCGGGGCGACAACAGATGGACCTGCCAAGCGGGGACGATCCTGACACGGAGGGCTGGAGCAGCGCGTGCAGGGCGACCGTGGAAAAGACGGATGAAGAGGTGACGGTGCCTGCTGGCAGGTATCGCGCGCTCCGCATTCGGATTCAACGCAAGAGCAGGCGCTTCGGTAATTCGGAGGAGATCGACTGGTATGCAAAGGGGGTAGGTCAGGTACGACGGGAAAGTTGGGTCGCAGGCCAGAAAGCACCGACTTCAGTGGTCGAACTGACCCGTTTCGTACCCGGAACCCGGCAGGCGGACGTGCCGGACGAGCTCGTTCCACTGGTTCGGAAGACGGCGCCCGTGCAGGCTCCACCCCGCTCCCTTCGCACGCTCCCGCTGGGAAACGGGAGGTTCCTTAACCATTTCGCAGTATCGCAGGGAGAGAATGGACTGCGGATTTTCTATCGTACAGAAGGCGCAAAGGCTGTAGTTTTCGATCCGCTGCAAGCGGCCGACTGGCAGCGTCTTCAAAAGGAGGATGGAGCGGGGAGACCGCTGCTCGGTCCCACAGGAGGCATCTCTTTCTTGCAGGAGATCGGCATCCTGATGGCCGAAGGCCTGGGAATCGAGACAGATGGGAAGACATACCTCGATAAGATCACGATGAAAGGACTTCCCGATAACGGTACGGAGATAAGCTTCGCGGTGAAGGGATTTCCCGGAAAGTGGTCGTCCTGGCGGCTCTACCTATGGATCGAGGTCTCCCAGCTGGGCGAGATAACCGCGGTGAAGTTCGGCACATACGATGCCGCCGACCAGGGCGGGGCGCCAGCCAAGGAGAAATCGCCGCGCTGATGACAAAGTCTTTCTGTGTGGAAAGGCGAGTAACAGCAGGAGAAGTGCCATGGGAGAGAGAAAAAAGCCGTATCTTCCCGTTTGCAAGGAGACATCTCTCATGAGTCTTTCCCTACCCTCCTCGAATCGCCGCCGCTTCCTGAGCGGCCTCGCGGTCACTGCTGCCGCTTTGCTGCCGACCGGGGCTTTCGCCGACG
>JAYTGR010000256.1:0-2152 GCA_043733205.1 Chthonomonadaceae bacterium | reverse complement strand
TTGTAACGGGTGGAAAGGGCTGTGACTTCAGGCGCAGTGTCTGTCTGCCTGGAACGACGAGGGTCACCCCGTCGGTAATGATCGTGAGGCTCGGTCCTGCGGAAGTAAAACGCCTCGCCGGAACATTCTGGGAGGGATGCGCCGGGTATAAATCGCGCTCGTCGGCCCCCTGAGACAGCAGAAACCGGATCGTCTCCTCATGCCTGTTTTCGGCAGCCAGCGACAGCGCGGTGTGGAAACGCATATCGGTCTCGTGAATATCTTCGCCCTTTGCCAGCAGCAGGCGCACGTTCTGCGTCTGCCCCGCCTTGGCTGCAGCCAGCAGAGCGGTCGTGCCGTCGCGGGTATGCACATGGACGTCTGAGCCCTTTGCCAGCAGGGCTTCAACGATCTGCGGCGTCCGCCCTGAAGCGGCGTACAGAAGCGCCGAGTAGCCGCTGTCGGTGCGCAGATTGACGTTGGCGCTGTGCCGGAGCAGTTCCGAGACGATCTCCGTATCGCGATTTCCTGCGGCATACATCAGCGCGGTTCTGGCATTATTGGCAGGACGCCGCAGGCTGCGCCGCAGGACCAGCCGCACAAAATCTGGCAGACTGCCGAGAGAACTCTCGGGCAGGGCCGGCTTGAGTGAGAAATCCGAGTCGGCGCCGTTGTCGAGGGCATGGCGCACCCCTTCGGCATCGTGCGCCAGAAGACTCTGCTTCAGTCTGTCGTTGGCGCGGCCCGTGCGCAGCGGCAGGTAGACCATCACCATTGCGGCCAGCACACTCAGCAAAACGATCAGCCGAAGACGACTTTTGCGCTTCGGCTTGAAGGTCTGCGTTTGGGGCGAATCGTCCATACGCTGTTTCTCCGGGTCGGGGAGGCTTAGTCCCGCAGGAGGTTGCGCAGGATAAACATCTCCAGGCCTTCGTAGTCCTGCGTTTCCACATACGACTGCCACTCCTGACGGTCTATCCGGGCTGCGATGGCTACCAGACGCTCGAAAATCTCCTTGCTGTTGGCGAGGTGCTTCCAGGCGAGGTCGTAAGACTGCGTACGCATGGCTTTGATGTCCAGTCCGACGACTTCGCCGTTTTTGCCGTAGTCGTTGCGCACCAGCACATCGACGGCGTTGAAGGCGCGGCGCAGATCGACGCTGCCGAAACTCTTGTCCTGGTCGTATTTCAGGCCGTTCTGATCGTTCAGGTGGACGCCCCAAAGTTTGTCGTGAAACAGGGCGTAGGCCATTTCGTCGGAAGGATCGAGGCCGAGCAGAATACAGTGCGCCGCTTCGATCAAAACCCCCACTCGTGCCGGATCTGCGGTCTTGTAGGCCAGCGCCAGGAAGTGGCCGGTGCTGGGCAGATACATCAGATCCATCGGCTCGTTGGGCTTCATCTCGGCGAGGATGCGGATCTTCGGATCGTAAGCCAGGATCGCGTTGCAGTAGTCGAGCATTCGCCCGAACGCCGTCACGGCGTCTTTCGCCTCCCGGATGTAGGTGCCTTCGCGCGCGGGCCAAAGCACCAGGCGGTCGGTACCCAGTTCGTTGGCGATATCGACCGACCGCTTTGCACGGTCGAGGGCCAGCGCGCGGGAGGCCGGATTGTTGGCGGTGATGCCGCCATCGGCGAAGCGCGTATCTTCCCACAGGCGCGGCGCAATGAACTCTACACCCAGGCCATGGTCGCCCGCAATGCGTTTCAGGGTCTGGCAAGTCGCGCCGATCTGCGCGGCGGGAACGTCCATTGGCACGGCGTCATCGTCGTGGAGCTGGACATAGGTAAAACCGAGTCGCTGCAGAATGCCGCAGATCTCCGTAAAGTTCCGCTCGGGACGTACAGGCGGGCCGAACGGATCGGCTCCGGGGTGCAGGTTCCAGACTCCGGCGGAATATTGAAATTGGGTGTTCATGCGTCGTTGCTTTCCTTTTCCAGGGTGGAGGGGATCTCACAGGAATTTCAGGCTGTCACTGCGAATTAGGGCGTTAAGATACGCTGCCCTTAACATTCGCCGTCCGCTGCGTAATCCCCTTTTTGTGTTCCAAACCAGAAAAGGGAAGGACACAGCCTTCTCTTTCGCATGTTGCGAATACAGCGTTAATTTCGTGTTTGGCGTACATTGCGTGTGTTGCGGAAGTTTCGAGTGTATGGTACTATGGGTGCAGTAT
>JAYTGR010000255.1:0-6184 GCA_043733205.1 Chthonomonadaceae bacterium | reverse complement strand
GGATAACTTTTAATCGAACCAGTGTGGAATTGAAACGTGTTTGTCGGGGGAGCAACGCTGCGGCCCGTGTAGACTTTTAATCGAACCAGTGTGGAATTGAAACTGCTCCAGTGCGCCCCGGCGTCGTCGCTCTTCTCCAGCCTTTTAATCGAACCAGTGTGGAATTGAAACTCGGTTGTGCAGGATGCTGATGTTGCTAAAGTCATCTTTTAATCGAACCAGTGTGGAATTGAAACTTGTGTCGGAGATCCAGCGCGAACTGGTAAGCAGCAGTCTTTTAATCGAACCAGTGTGGAATTGAAACTCGCGAGATGGTACCAGTCAGCGATGCTTCCACGGGAAGGCAAGGTATAATGGCGGTATGAAACTCACACCCAAACAGATTGCCCTGCTTCCGACCGAAGACGACGTTCGGTTCTATCAGGAGCACGGTTATTATCACTCCCAGACCCTCTTCACGGCGGAAGAGATGGACGCGGTGCTGGCTGCCAGCGAACGGTTCTATGCTGGAGAAGTGGATGAGCCGCCCCTCAGCGTACCACACCTCGACCGCTTTCGCCCCAAAACTCCCTACGGCGCGGGGCTGCGTAAGAGCGACCAGTCCTCCATGTTCAGCCGCGAACTGCGCTGGCTGGTGACGCATCCGCTGCTGGGAGCCATCGCTGCCCGGCTCTCCGGCTCGCCGCATATTCGGCTCTGGCACGATCAGCTGCTCTACAAACCCCCGCAGGATCCGCTCAAACCGACCAATGTCGGCTGGCATACCGATCGCGGCTACTGGAAGACCTGCACCTCGCCCCAAATGCTGACCGCCTGGATCCCCTTCCACGACTGCGATGCGCAGATGGGTACCATCACCATGATCGACGGCAGTCAGCATTGGCCCGACAACACCGACCATCTCGACTTCTTCAGCAGCGACCTCGACGGACTCGAACAGAAGTTCAGCACGGGCGGGCAGCCCATCGTCAAGGTGCCGATGAACCTGCTGAAAGGCCAGGTCAGTTTCCACAACTGCCTGACCATTCATGGCAGCGGCCCAAACTACAGCACACAGCCCCGTCGGTCCATCGCAGTACACTTGCAGGACGACGCCAACCGCTATCAGGAGTTCCACTATCCCGATGGCCGCCCCGCACATCACGATCTCGACCAACTGTGCCGCAAAGTAGATGGCGTCCCAGACTATACCGATCCCGATTTCTGCCCGACACTCTTCTGAGGGAGCGCTCCACAGAACGGAGTGGTGGAATCAGAGAGAGCGTTCCAGATCTGCCTGTATCGCAGTCACAGAAGGCAGCAGGTTGGAGATGCACTGCGCCTATGCCCCTGCACTTGCGGAACGATGGCGCTCCCAAGCTCCTTGAGGACCGGTTGGAGATGCACTGCGCCGATATCCTGCACACCGAGCGATGTGAGCGTAGCAAATCACATCGCTCGGTGTGCAGGTTTTCTGTTTCACGGGCAGTATCGTGCGGTCAGTCCGGGCGGAGGCTGCGTTCGGTCGGGTAGACGACACCCCAGTGAGCGCGGAAAGTGTCGAGGGTGCGCATGATCGCCAGCGTCTCATCGAGGGGCAGGATATCGCTCTCCAGTTTACCGGCCTTCAGGCAGCGTCCGACCTCTTCCGCTTCGTAGTTGAAGCCGGAGCCGACAAAAGGCATAGTGATCTCTTCATCGGGTTTGCCGCTGCGCGAAACGGTCATACTTTCGGGTTTCCAGAACGGAGCTTTGAACACGATCCGGCCCTCCTCACCCAGGATCGTCGCGTTTTGCGGAGTGTTGGTCCGGATGGCGGTCGAGAGCATCGCCAGCGCTCCATTCGGATGGCCCAGCACCATCGCCGCCTGCTCGTCGATGTGGGTCGCGCCGAGGGTCGCCAGACCCGTCATACGGTCGGGCGTGCCGAGGATCATCGAGGCGAACGAGACGACATAGACGCCGACATCCAGCAGAGCGCCACCGCCGAGATGCGGGTCGAACAGCCGGCTCTTCGGATCGAAGCCAGCACGGAAGCCGAAGTCCGCCTCCACCATGCGGACACGCCCGATTTCGCCCGCCGCCAGCAGTTCGCGCAGGCGGGTCATGAGTGGGAAGAAGCGGCTCCACATGCCCTCCATGAGAAATACCTGTTTTTCACGGGCGACCCGCACGACCTCTTCCGCCTCTTTGACATTGAGGGTAAACGGCTTCTCGCACAGCACCGGCTTGCCCGCGTTCAGGGCCAGCAGACAGTGCTCCTTATGGAAAGGGTGGGGAGTGGCCACGTAGATGGCGTCCACGTCCGGGTCTTCCACCAGCGCCTGATAACCGGCATGGCGGTGCGGCACGTCGAACTTCGCGCCGAACTCCTCCGCCTTCGCGGCGTCACGCGATCCAACAGCCATCAGGCGGGCGTCCGCCGCCGACTTCAGCCCCTCTGCAAACGCCTGGGCGATAGAGCCCGGCCCCAGAATTCCCCACCGCACCATGGTTGTCGCTCCTTTTGTAACGCACTATTTTTTAGACAGGATTTACAGGATGGACAGGATTGAAATGCCGTTCTTAATCCTGAAAATCCTGTCCATCCTGTCTCTCTTCGAATGGTCCGGCGCACCGGCTGAGGTTTCATCGCGCCTAAATCGAGAAATCGGTTTCCGGCCTGCCTGCGAGGTTGGCGACGGGGAGGGGAGCTTGAATGATCATCCCTGCGCCTGCGGTCGTGTTGGTCGCTTCATCGATCAGGATCAGACTGCCGGTCGTGCGATTACGGCTGTAGGGATCGAACACGAGCGGCTGTGTCGTCCGGATAGTGATCCGGGCGATGTCGTTCATGTGTACCTCTTTGTCGTCGCGTATCTTCTCCAAGTTGTTGATGTTCAGCTTGTAGTCGATGCTCTTGACGACGCAGCGGACCTCGCGGGTCGTGTGCTTGACGGCGTACTTGACGTTGGTCGTCAGCTTCTTCTCGCTCATCCAGCAGACCATCAGTTCGATGTCCTGCGACACCTGGGGCGCTTCGGTATCGCCGACGATCATGTCGCCTCGGCCGATGTCGATCTCGTCTTCCAAGGTCATCGTGATCGACATGGGCGCGAACGCCTCCGTATGGCTTTCGCCCGCCGTCTCCAGCGACTTGATGCGCGACTGAAAGCCGGACGGCAGCACTTTGACTAGGTCGCCCTGCCGGAAGACGCCGCCTGCAATCCGCCCCGCATATCCGCGATAGTCGTGGTGTTCGGCGGACTGTGGGCGAATAACATACTGCACCGGCAGCCGCGTATCCGTCAGGTTCAGGTCGCTGCTGATGTGCGTCGTCTCCAGCACCGACAGCAGCGTCTGCCCATCGTACCAGGGCATGTGCTGCGACCGCTCGACCACGTTGTCGCCGCGCAGGGCGCTGATCGGGATGAAACGGACATCCCGGACTTCCAGCCCGGCCGCGAACGCGTCGAAATCCCGCCGTATCTGCTCGAACACCTCTTCTTTAAACTCGACGAGGTCCATCTTGTTGACGCAGACCACGATATGCGGAATGCGCAGCAGGCTCGCGATAATGGCGTGGCGGCAGGTCTGTTCGATGACGCCTTTGCGTGCGTCGATCAGGATCAGCGCCATATTCGCCGTAGAAGCGCCCGTCACCATGTTGCGCGTATACTGTATATGCCCAGGAGTATCCGCAATGATGAACTTGCGCTTGGGCGTCGCGAAGTAACGGTAGGCGACATCGATCGTAATACCCTGTTCGCGCTCTGCCCGCAAGCCGTCTGTCAGCAGGGCAAGATTGACGTACTCCTCGCCGCGCTTTTCCGAAGAGGCTTTGATGGCATCGTACTGATCGTCGAAGATCGATTTGCTGTCGTAGAGCAGACGGCCGATCAGAGTGCTCTTGCCGTCGTCCACACTGCCGGCTGTCGTGAACCGCAGCAGCTCCATGTCCAGATAGCTCGAACTGGAAAACTCCTCTGTCTCCAAAACTGTCGTCTCCGTCCTGTCGGCCATGGCATCCGAAGGCCCGTTGTCTGCCTCTGTGGGAAGCTGCTCCGTCGGCATCAGAAGTACCCCTCTTTTTTGCGGTCTTCCATCGCCGCTTCCGAGCGCCGGTCGTCGGCCCGGTTGCCGCGCTCCGTGGTGCGGCTGGCCGCGACCTCCTGAATGATCTGTTCCATTGTCGTCGCCGGGGAGAGGATCGCACCCGTATTCGTCATGTCGCCAATGGTGCGAAAGCGCACCTGCTGCGTCTGCGGTGTTTCGCTCGGTTTGAGCGTCAGGTACTCCGATTTCGCCAGCAGTACGCCGTCCCGGTCCACGACTTCGCGCGCGTGGGTGAAGTAGAGCGTGGGCATGGCGACCTGCTCGACGTAGAGATACTGCCACACGTCCATCTCGGTCCAGTTGCTGATGGGAAAGACGCGGAAGTGTTCGCCGAGATGCTTTTTGCCGTTGAACAGGTTCCAGAGTTCCGGACGCTGGTTCTTCGGATCCCACTGCCCGAAATCGTCGCGGTGCGAGAAGAACCGCTCTTTCGCCCGTGCCTTCTCCTCATCGCGCCTGCCGCCGCCGATGGCGGCATCCACTTTCAGCTCCTCGATCGCGTCCAGCAGCGTGACCGTCTGGAGCACATTGCGGCTGGCATTCACGCCCTTCTCTTCAACAGCGCGGCCTTTGTCGATCGAGGCCTGGACATACCGAACCACCAGATTCGCCCCGATCTTCTCCACCCACTGGTCCCGATAGGAGAGCGTCTCCGCGAAGTTGTGGCCGGTGTCGATGTGCAGGAGAGGGAAGGGGATCTTCGCGGGCCAGAACGCTTTGCGGGCGAGATGACTCAGCACGATGGAGTCCTTGCCGCCGGAAAACAGCAGGACCGGCCGCTCGAACTGGGCGGCGACCTCCCGCAGGACGAAAATGGACTCGGATTCGAGTTCTTTTAAATGAGTTAATCGATAGGAATACATAGAATTTCCAAAAGACAGTCTCCAGACTCAGCGCCGGATCCGTCAAAATTCTGCCGGACGCGCGCGGCAGAACTCCATTATACCTCGAAACCGGTGCTGCCCTCTGCGCGCGTCAAAGCGAGGTCTAATTCCGGAATGCGGGTTCAGGCAGGGCTTCGCCCCAATCGGACGGTCACGAAATCGAGGGCAGGCACCGAGACCTTGAGCGTGCCGTCCGCCCATTGCGCTTTCCCTTCGACGGGCCGCTCCATCAGGTCCAGGCAGGCCGCACTCGACAGTCCCTGCGCGACGGCCGGATCGAACTCCACGACCGCTTCGGTATCCTGGCCATTCATCTCTGCCAGTCGCACCACCAGCCCATTTCCGTCTTCAGCCTGCTTGAGAGCGGTCAGGACCACGTTCGGCGTCACGACATGGGCAAAACTGCGGCGGGCGGGGGCGCTGCCAGCCTGGAGGTTGGCCGGGATGAGCAGGAAAGGATGGTTCCATCCGGCGCCTGCGCGGGCCAGACTTGCCGGATCGGCTGGCGTGTCGTGGAGCAGCAGGGCGTAGCGGACGGTCGAGCGGGCGACTTCGGGCGCGTGGTCGGGATCGAATGAGGAGCGCACGATTCGCAGCCGCAGCTCGCTGCCATCGAGGGCATGGCCGTATTTGCAGTCCTGAAGCAGGGTGACTCCGGCGAATGCCTCGCCGCCGTCCACCGTCGAAGCCGTGCCTGCGATATGCGCGTAACGCAGGGTCGGAACCTCCTCCCCGGCGAACAGATGCCGTTCGACGCTGCCGAAAGGCGCTTCGTAGAGGCTGCTCGGGCTGCGCAGCGCCAGGGGGAAGCGGATGACCAGACCGGGAATGCCCCGCTTCGGGTCGCCGATTTCGCGCCAGTCGATGTCGGCAGTAAAGTCCAGCCGGGGTTCCAGCGCATGGATCATCAGAGAGACCCGTACAGTGCTCTGCGTTCCCGGCACTTCCAGGACGCTGTCGACACGGTATCCGAACGCTGGGCCGCCGTTCGGTACGCTGGTGCCCTGATTGCGGGCCGCGCCGACGATGCTGAAACTGCTGGACCGCAGCGTGAGGCGGTCCATCTCTTTGCCGATGACCCAGGAGGTCATGCCGCGTGGCCGCTCCGTGAGGTACTCCCAGGCGCCGAGCGGGCCTGCGCTGCCGTCGATCAGTTTTGCGCCGGTGCGTTTGTCGATCAGTTCGAGCAGACCGGACTGGTATCGATCCAGGCGGAACCGGAAATA
>JAYTGR010000254.1:0-2161 GCA_043733205.1 Chthonomonadaceae bacterium | reverse complement strand
TGAAAACCGTCTCGATCAAGATCCCTGCCGAGACGCCTTCGGGGCGCTACCAGCTGGCCGTGCGCGGCGGCATGGCCAACCTGATGCGTTTCGGAGGTCTGGTCTTCAGCGGAGGCGCCAGCGCCGATCCGCAGACGCCTCCGGTAAACGTGCGGCAGATGGTGGCACGCCTCGGTCAGAAAGAGACCAACACAGATCTCGTGGGCCGGCTGGTGCTGAACACCGTCGCGCCTGCCCTGGAAGGTGAGAAGCTGTCGCAGCTTCCGCCCAACCTGTCGGCGCTGATGCGCTCGGATCGCAACTCCGGCGTTCGCCTGGAGCGCGACGAGGTCCGTTCGACCGCTCCGACCGACTATGTCGTGAGCGGAACGCAGCAGCTCGTCGTGAGCGTTGTGCGTAAAAATACTCAGGAGCCCAGCGGGCCGAGCTTCGGCATCCCCTCGTCGCTCGGAGGCGGAGGGATCCCTTCCCTGCCTCTGTCCGGAGGGAGCGGTCTGTCAGGAGCCTCGGTCGGCGCAGACGAGTCGATCCCGGATTCCGGCAGCCCCGATGCGTTCTCCCTGCCGGCATCCTCCCTGCGCTGGCTGAATGCTCTGCTTCCGGCTCCTCAGACGGACAAAAAGCAGGCTCCAGCCAAACCGACGGACACCAAGCCCGCAGACAGCAAGGCGGCCGACAGCTCGGCGAAGACCGGAACCGAGGCCAAAACCGACCCGCCGAAGGCGGCCGCTCCCGAAAAGCCGGCGGCGCCGGACCTGAGCAGCGACAAGCCTGTCGGCAGGCCGCTGCAGACATGGCGGCAGACCGCGCGACCCGATTTCCAGGCAGGAAAGTTCGCGGGAGCCGCTGTGGCAGCCTCGGGAGACCTGCGTCTGACCGCCTCCCTGCGCCGTCTGACCACGACGACGGAGACGTACATCTGGTCGCTCGTGCCGGACAGCGCCGGTAATCTCTATGCGGGCACCGGCACCGGCGGCAAAGTCCTGAAGATCGACGCGCAGGGCAAGTCCAGCGTGCTGACCTCTCTGCCGATCGTCGCGGTCCAGAGCCTGCTCTACTCGGCCAAAGACAATGCGCTCTATGCAGGCGGCGGCGGCAGGGGCAATGTCTATCGAATCGCGATGGACGGCTCTTACAAACTGCTCTGCACCCTGCCGGAGAAGTATGTCCTGGCGCTGGCACAGGACAGCGACGGCAGCCTCTATATCGCGCCGGGGGGTGGGGGAAACGTCTATCGCCTGACCGCAGAACAGATCCGGAATGCGAAACCGGGCGCCGCCGATACGGCGGCCGTCCTCAAGCCGGAAACGTTTTTCAAGACCAGCGCCGACCATGTCATGGCGCTGCTGGTCGATCCGCAGAACAATCTCTATGTCGGGACCGGCAACGACGGCATCCTGTACAAAGTCACGCCTTCCGGCGTCGGCAGCGTCGTCTACGATGCCAAAGAAAATGCGATCTCCGGTCTCGCGATGACTCCGAACGGAACCCTCTATGCCGTCACAGGCCCCAAGGGCGTGCTCTATAAGATCCTGCCGAATGGAGAGACTGCGGTGGCGTTCGACCGCGCCGCCAGCTTCTACACGGCCATTCGGACCGCCCCCGACGGCACTCTGTACGCCTCGACCGTGAACGCTCTGTTCCATATCTTCCCGTCGCCGACCGACCCGGCACAGACCATCGTGCTGCCGCTCGACAACCCGAAAGACGTGGACTTTCTGACCATCGCTGTCCAGCCCAACGGCGCGGTCGCGGCCGGCACCGGCAATATCGGCGAGATCTATACTTCGCAGGCCGACACCAGTTCGAGCGCGGCGTCTGCGGGGACGTACACTTCCGTCGTCCACGATGCCAAGCTGAGTGCGCGCTGGGGGACGCTGCGCTGGGAAGGCTCGCTGCCCGACGCGGCGGCTTCGGTAACGGCGGAGACACGCACCGGCAGTGTCGCTGAGCCCGATGCCACCTGGACCGGCTGGTCGCCGGTGCGCAGCGCCAGCGGCTCTCATGAAAGCACGATCGCCAGTCCGGCAGGCCGCTTCATTCAGTACCGCCTCACCCTGCAGGAAGGCAGGAGCGGGCAGAGCCCGGCAGTGCGCGAGGTTTCACTCGGCTATCTTCCGCGCAATCAGGCTCCCAAAGTGACGTTCACCAGCCCGACCGG
>JAYTGR010000253.1:0-6194 GCA_043733205.1 Chthonomonadaceae bacterium | reverse complement strand
GCAGTTCGATGAGAGCCGGCAGGGCGTTCAGATCGTCGATGTCGGTAATACTCTCCGCAAGGCGCTTTCTCCGCTGGCCAAGGGCAGCCATGGAGATCACCGACCCGGTCAAAACGACGAGCAGGAACATTGTGATCGCTCCCGCCGTGGGGTGGGGCATCTTCGTGTCCTGCGCCAGCGCGAGCAGTATCCGGAATGCAGGATAAGCGGCAGCGATCACGACAGCGGCACTGCACGAAAGGCGTCTCTCTTTGCCCGTGACAGCCCGAATGATGTCGGCTAAGTCGGCGTGAAAAAGGGCAGGATTTTCTGTGGACATTCGCAGGAAATCGTCCTTTGCCTCCCGGCGTTCCTCGGCATTCCTGCTGCCAAGGCGTCCGACCATATAATGGCTTTTCTCGCTGTCCGTGATCGTTCTGGCAGTTCGCGTTCCCATAATCTTTCTTACTCTGACAGCGCAGAACCGGTTCCACCAACTGCGGCACTTCGGCTTTCTGATTCGTGAAGGGGGAGAGGAGTTACGGCGTCTCCCTGGTATTCGGTGTTTCTGTGTCGGATGTCGTTTTCTCCTCGATTTCTGGTTTTGCGGGCCGAGCCTCGACCTTGCAGGAACCGGAGAGTCACGTCGAGATGCCCATTTTAGGCAGAATCACGAGCTGCAGAAGCAGGTAGAGGGCGACAAAGCCCAGCGGCATCAGCCAATCCATCGTCGTATCTCCTTGTCTGTTGTTATCTGTTGCAGTGCGTCAGTTTCCAGGCCGGCACCGACTGTGGAGGCAGGACGCCAGGTCCCGGGACTCCTGTGTCGTCAGTTCACCCCCGGAACCGAAGGGTATATCGGATTTTAGGAAGGAAGCCAGTTTTTTTGCTTGTCTATATCGACATGCAGCGACCCGTCGATCCGTGGACCTGTCAGGACCGTTCCGGCCACGCTGGAGGGCACTATACACTGTCGTCGCGAAGGGCAGAAGGTCTTACTTCTTTACGTTCCTGCGGCACATCGTGTTCTCGCAGGCCGCCAGAGCGCCACTCCCGAGTTCGAGATCTGCAGAAGGCGCTCTTTCAGCGGTTCATCGGCGGCAGGCAAGCCCAATTCTGCGTTCGTTTTTCTGAGATCGGGCACACCGGTCTACAAGTCACCCTGTCATGGCGTATGCAAATCACGGCGCTTCTGGCGCTTTCAAGCGTATGAGTGCGCGGTCGATCCGTTCACGCGCCTCCTGCGCGATAGGCTGCAGCGCCTCGTTGCCGGTGATCGGAACCATAAAGAGCGGATCCTGAGCGCTCACTTCTATCTTGTCGCCTCGGCGGGCTACCAGCACATTGCAGGGCAGGAACAGGCCGATATTGGGTTCGGCGGCGATAGCGCGGGAAGCCAGCAGGGGGTTGCACATCCCAAGAACGGTATAGGGTTCCATCTGCAGGCCTATCTTCTCCTGCAGGGTCTGCTGGACATTCATCTCGGTGAGAACGCCGAAGCCCTCCTCCTTGAAGACCTCCCTGACGCGCGTTATGGCCTCTTCAAACGATGAACTGAGGGTAAGAGATAGTCCATAAGTCGGTGTATCAGCATTCATAGTTGTCATTTTCCTTGTTCCTTATTTCGCAGTTTCACTTGCTGTCATCAGGCGAGGGCCGGGACCCTGGGTTATGGCTCAGTTCCTGGCGTTTCATCAGGTAGTAGAGCACCGGAACGGCCAGGCGAGAGAGCACGGTCGAGGCAATCTCCCCTGCCATCAGCGCGATTGCCAGTCCCTGAAAGATCGGATCGAACAGAATGACGAACGAGCCGACGATGACAGCCGCCGCCGTCAGCAGCATCGGACGGAAACGCGTCGCCCCCGCGTCCACCACCGCCTCCTCAAGCGCCATCCCCTCCCGCAGCCGCAGCTCGATGAAATCCACCAGAATGATCGAGTTGCGCACGATGATCCCTGCCCCCGCGATAAACCCTATCATCGAAGTCGCCGTAAAGAAAGCCCCCATCAGAGCGTGCGCCGGCAGAATGCCCACCAGCGTCAGAGGGATCGGAGCCATGATCACAAGCGGCGTCTTGAAAGACTGAAACCACGCCACCACCAGAATATAGATCAGGATCAGCACGGCCGCGAAGGCGATCCCCAGATCCCGGAACACCTCCAGCGTGATATGCCACTCTCCGTCCCACTTCAGCACGGGACTGGCCGTGCTCGAAGGCATCGCGATATTAAGGATACGGAGCCCCGAACCTTCCGGAAAGCGCAGCTGCGACAGTTTCGCGTTCATCGCGAAGATCGCGTAGACAGGGCTCTCCTGCCGACCGGTCACATCTCCCGTCACATAGACCACCGGCAGCAGGTTCTTGTGGTAGATCGCCTGCTCCGAGGGGATCCGAACCCACTTCACAAGCTCCCGCAGAGGAACCGCATGTCCGTCCCGCCCAGCCGCAGAGAGCGATTCCAGCGCGTTCGGACTGCTCCGGGCGCTCCGGGGCAGACGCACCCGGATCGGAACGTCTTCCCGCGCCGTCTCGTCATGCGCCAGTCCGACCTGAACGCCGCCAAGCGCCATGACGAGTGTCCGGTTCACCGCCTGGGTGTCCACGCCGTTCAGAGCCGCCTTCTCCCGGTCCACGACAAACTGGTAGGTCGGCTGATCGTCGTCCACATACCAGTCCACATCGGTGACGCTCTCGGTCGTCTCGAAGATCTGCTTTACCTGCCGCGCCGCTGCGGTGCGCCGCGCGCCGGTCGGACCGTAGACCTCGGCCACCAGTGTCTGAAGCACCGGCGGCCCCGGCGGCACCTCCGAGATCTTCACGCGCACGCCCCACCGCTTCGCGATACGTTCGATCTCCGGGCGGATGCGCTTCGCAATGGCGTGGCTCTGGGCTTTGCGCTCCCCCTTGCCGACCAGGTTGACCTGAATATCGGCCTGATAGGGCGCACTGCGCAGGTAGTAGTGGCGCACCAGACCGTTGAAGTTGTAGGGGCTGGCCGCGCCTACGACCAGCTGATAGTTCTCCACTTCCGGGATCGTCGCCACATAGTTCCCCAGGGCGCGCGTCGCGGCGGCCGTCTGCTCCAGGGTGGTGCCCGTCGGCATGTCCACCAGGATCTGGAACTCGTTCTTGTTGTCGAAGGGCAGCATCTTCACCGTCACCAGTTTCAGACCCACCAGCGCCATCGCCCCCAGCAGCAGACCGATCACTCCCACGAAGAAGAGGCCGCGCACTCTCCCCGACCGGAGCAGAGGCGTCATGATCCGGCGGTAGAGGCGGGTCATCGCGTCGTCCTGCACGGTGCCGCGCGCGTGTCTGCCGCCGTGCGCTTTTCCGTGCTCGCCCCGCAGCAGCCGAAACGCCGCCCAGGGCGTGACGATGAAGGCGATCAGGAGCGAGAAGAGCATCGCAGCCGACGCGCCGACGGGGATTGGGCGCATATAAGGCCCCATCAGCCCTCCGACGAACGCCATCGGCAGAATGGCCGCGATCACCGCGAAGGTCGCCAGAATGGTGGGGTTGCCGACCTCGTCCACGGCATGGATCGCGGCTTCGAGGGGAGGACGGCGTTCGCCGTCGGGCATCCGGTAGTGACGAACGATGTTCTCGACCACGACGATGGCGTCATCGACGAGGATGCCGATGGAGAAGATCAAGGCGAAGAGCGTGATGCGGTTGAGGGTGTAGCCGTAGAGATAGAAGACCAGCAATGTGAGCGCGAGGGTGACCGGAATGGCGACGGCCACAACGAGCGCCTCTTTGCGGCCGAGGGTGACGCCGATGAGCAGGGTCACCGAGACGACGGCGATCCCCATGTGCGAGAGCAGCTCCCCGGACTTCTCGGCGGCGGTCTCGCCGTAGTTACGGGTCACCGTCACGCTCACGTCGGAGGGGAGCAGGCTGCCCTTGAGGCTCTCCACTTTCGCCAGCACGGCGCGCGCGATGTCCACGGCATTTTTGCCGGGACGCTTGGCGACCGAGATCGTGACCGCAGGCTCCAGGCCGCGCCCGCGCTCCTTGGCGGCCTGCCCATAGCCGAACTGAACGTCCTGGGCCGGCTCCTCCGGCCCATCCTGCACCGAGGCGGCATCTCTGACGAAGACAGGGCGGCCCTGGGCGGCGCCGATCACGACGCTGCCGACGTCGCCTGCCGTGCGCAGGAACTGCCCTGTTTTGATAACAAGATCGCGATTGTTGTGCGCGAACTCCCCGGCCTGAGCCCGCTGGTTCGCGCCCTGCAGCGCCTGCGCCACTGCATCCGGGGTCAGCCCATACCCCGACAGCCGCGCCGTGTCGAGCGTAACGCGCACTTCCCGCCGCCGTCCGCCGATCAGGGTGGTCTCCGAGACGTTCTCGACCTGCCTGACAGCCGTCTCGACCCGGGCCGCGAACTGACGCAGGGCGGCGGCGTCGTACCGGGAGCTGTGGAGGGTCAGGGCCAGGATGGGGACATCGTCGATGGAGCGGGGTTTGATGATCGGCAGGGAAGCGCCGGGCGGAATGCTGTCGTAGTGCGACTGCAGCTTCTCCCGCAGCCGCACCAGAGCCGCCTCCTGATTCTGTCCGACATAGAAGCGCACGATCGCCAGCGCCTGCCCCGGACTGGAGGTCGAGTAGACGTACTCGACGCCCGGTATCTCCCACAGCAGTTTCTCCACGGGCGTCGCGATCCGCTGTTCGACCTCTTTGGCCGTCGCGCCGGGCATGGCGACCATGACGTCCATGAGGGGAACGACGATCTGCGGCTCCTCTTCGCGCGGGGTCTTCAGGACGGCGAACACCCCCAGGAGCAGAGAGGCGATAATGAGGAGGGGTGTGAGCCTGGAATTGATGAAGGCCGCCGCGATCCGCCCGGCCGGCCCTATTCGGGACACCGGTTTTTCCTGTTCAGAAGGCATTATCTTGCCTCCTCTGTCACCGGCGCGCCGTCGGAAAGCAGTTCCCGGCCTGCGGTGACGATGCGCTCCCCGGCGCTGAGGCCGGACAGAACCGGGATCTGCGCTCCGACAGGGTCGCCGGTCGTGACCATGCGCAGGCGGGCCGTATGGTTCTCGTCCACGACATAGAGGTAGTGCAGGCCCTCCCGCTCCCACAGAGCGGAAGTGGGAACGCAGAGGCCCTGCTCCGATCCGGTCGTGAAGCGGGCGCGTCCGAACATTCCGGCAGCGGCTCCGCTCCTGCGGGGCAGGCCGATCTTCACAACGAAGGTATGACTGCCCGCATCTCCCTGCGGGGCGATCTCGACGACACGGCCTGTCAAAGCGCGATTTTGCAGCGCGTCCAGCTGCACGGGAACGGCCGCGCCCTTTCTGACGGAGCCGAGTGCGCTCTCGGGCACGATGGCTTCCAGCCGCAGCGCTCCGCCCCCCACGGTAAGGAGGAGGACGCCGGGGCTCGCCATAACGCCGGGGTCGGCCAGGCGCCTGGTGACGACGGCGTCGAAGGGAGCGCGGATCACCGCGTCGTCACGAGTGACCTGCGCCAGCTGCACTCCGGCCTGCGACCTGCCGATCTGCGCCTGCGCGCCCTGGATCTCCTGCTGCCGGACCTGGGTCTGCAGGGCGCCTGCCTGGGCGGACTTCAGGCCGGCATTGGCTTCCTGCACGGCGGCCTGCGCCTGAAGGACAGCCTGCTGGGCCGCGCGGATCTCCTCGGCTCGGCTGCCCTCGTCGGTCAGGCTTTTGGCCTGCTGTGCCGTCTCGTACTGCGATTTGGCGACGGCGAACTGGGCTTGATACTGGTCGTACTGCAGGGCGGAGATGGCGCCGTCCCTGTAGAGGCTGGCCATCCGCTGGAGGCTGCTCTGGGCGAGGCTGAGACTGGCCCGGGCCTGCGTGACGGCGAGCAGGGCCTGCACGCGCTCCTGGGGACGGGGGCCTGCCTGTACGAGCTCCAGTCTTGCGCCTGCGGCGCTGAGGGCGGCTTCGGTCTGGCCGATCCTGGAGCGGGCCTCTGCGGTGCGCGCCGTGCTCAGCAGGGCTTCCATCCGTGCGGCGACACGCGCGGTGTCGTAACCGGCGCGGGCGGCGCGCAGCCCTGCGTCGGCCTGGGAGACGGAGGCCTGGAGGTCGCGTGCCTCCAGGAGGATCACGGGCTCTCCCCGGCGCACAGTGTCTCCTTCCTGCACCAGCACGCTCTGTACACGGGCCATGACTTTGGAGGCGAGGGAGGCTTCGAACTCGGACCGAACCGTTCCGGTCACTTCCAGAGACTG
>JAYTGR010000252.1:0-6207 GCA_043733205.1 Chthonomonadaceae bacterium | reverse complement strand
AGTGCCCGACTATCGACCCAGCATGGGAGGATCCGAACGGCGTCCCGATCAGCGCGATCCTGTTCGGAGGCCGCCGCGCCACCACGATTCCGCTGCTCTATCAGGCGTTCAACTGGAGCGCAGGCGTCTATATGGGCGCGACGATCGGCTCGGAGATGACGGCTGCCGCCGCCGGAGTCGTGGGCAAGGTGCGCCGCGATCCGATGGCGATGCTTCCATTCTGCGGCTACCACATGGGCGACTACTTCCGGCACTGGATTCGGATGCAGCGCGCGCTCACGGAGACACCACGTATCTTCCACGTCAACTGGTTCCGCAAAGATGCGAACGGTGCGTTCCTGTGGCCCGGCTTCTCCGAAAATATGCGGGCGCTGAAGTGGATCGTGGACCGCACACACGGACGTGCCCTGGCGCGCGAGACGCCTATCGGCTGGATGCCGAAGTATGAAGATATGGAGTGGAGCGGACTGGACTTCCCGAAAGAGAAGTTCGAGCAGCTGCAAACTGTCGATCGGGACGCGTGGCGCGCCGAGGTTCTCGGACACGAGGAGCTCTTCATCGAACTCCACGACCGCCTTCCCCCGGAGACTATCTACGAACGCGAACTCCTCATCTGCCGGCTCTAAAACCGGGCACCTTCCCTCCTTACGAACTTATCTTGTCCCTTAAGGCCGCCGCCCCTAAAGGAGCGGCCTGCTGGGAAGGTTAAGGCCCATAAATGAGCCTGGGAGGGCTGTAACGGAGATCGAGGCTCCCCATCAGGAAGCGCCGACAGCCTCTTCACTTCCGCGTAAAGACCTATTAACGCCGGACCCAGGCCCCTTCAGGGGTCTTGCCAAAGACAGACCGCTCCTTTAGGGGCGGGCTGTAGCAAGCGTTCACGATGGCGGCTTCCAAAGGTTCAGCAAACCAATCCAAAAACAATCGACTGTTACGACAAGTCTGCACTGCAGAACCTCGGCCTGAGAGCTGCCCAGAAAGCCAGTCTTCAGACGTTTGTCGAGCGAATCCACGCCCGCTGGCGAATCACCTCAGACTGTATTCCGCCGCCATCGGGCGGAGTTCTCGTCTTCCTGGATCAGGCCCTCCTGATCACCCCACCCCATGGCCTGACCGTCGGCTGTATGCCTATCGTGACACGCCAGGAGCGGAAGTGACCGTATGTCAAAAATCAAGAACCTATCGCTTCCTGCTTCACAGGCTGTCTAGGCGCCGATTCGGCCCAGCCCGATCCCGATGACATAGGTGACGACACC
The DNA here is from genome assembly GCA_043733205.1 of Chthonomonadaceae bacterium. GTDB lineage: Bacteria > Armatimonadota > Chthonomonadetes > Chthonomonadales > Chthonomonadaceae > JANXLO01. The sequence continues at coordinate 4,951 of JAYTGR010000252.1, read as the reverse complement.
TTCCACGGCTCCCACCAGCGTCATCTCCCAGCCGCTGCTCCACCAGGAGCGAACCGTCACCATACTCTTGGCCGCGCCGACCGCGAAATGGGCGACAAGTGAGATGATGGCCGCCGCGATCACCGCGTGCAGCCCCTGCATGAAGAAGAATGGAATGATCGGAATGAAAGCTCCGACCGCCGTCGAGAGCGACCCGGAGAGCGCCGACGTGAGCGGATTGCTCAGCCCATCTTCCGTCAGATTCAGTTTCTCGGCAGCCATCGTTTTCAGAAACTGATCCGGGTTGGCAGCCAGGTACCCCGCGATCTTGACAGCGTCTTCCTCCGGAACGCCTTTCAGCTGGTAGAACAGAGCCATCTCCTCTTCAGCGGCCTCCGGATGCTCTTTGAGGGCGTCGCGTTCGCGCTGCAGCTCCGCTTCGTATATTTCGCGTTCGCTTTTGGCGGCGAGATAGGCGCCCGATCCCATTGAAAGGGCGCTGGCAACCATACCCGCCACACCGGCTAACAGGACGTACTTGCTGTTGCCCAGGGTAGCGCCAGATACTCCGCTGACGATGCCGAAAATCGACCCCAGCCCATCGTTGATACCGTAGATCGCGTCTCCGATCCAACTGCCGGTCCCCTGCTTCTGCCGCCGCGCCAGATAGTCGAGCGCGGAGCGTGGACTGCTCTCCGCATAGAGCCGCTGGAGCACATGGGCATGCGTGAATTCGTCCAGCACAACCTCGCGCAGAATGGCACGAGTCTCGTTATCGTCTATCTCCCGCATCTGTTTGAGATAAGCGCCGACATCCCGTCTCTCCTCCGCCTCGATCGCCTGCAGAATCTCCTGCATCCCGCCTGGAGTATCGGCCACGCGGATGGCGTGCGCTTTGCCGTTATGTGATGCAGGCACAGCGCCGCCCAGTTCCTGAAGCCGTTTTGCCCACTGACCGGCGTGCTTGCGCTCCAGGTCGCTCAATTTTTGAAAGATCTTTTTGCGCTCGGCAAGATTTTCACGATCGGCGAGTGCACCGTACATTGCGGCGCCATCCATCTCCAACGACCAGTTGCGCACTATTGTCCCAATCAGATTGTGTGGATCTTTCGTCCCTCCCTGAGAGACACCCTTGTTTGGAAGCGGTTCGGCCTGGACCATTGGGATTTCCTTTCTCTGATACATACAGAGACTCACGACTGCTGCATCTCTCATCTCATCGGGAAAACTACTCTTTATAGAGAATGGTTCTCGTTAACTGGCAAAACGTTCGTTCGATGTCGCGACAGGAGGCGGGGCGGCGGGTTACGCTTCCAGGGACGGTTCTGCCTGACATGCCCGGCATAGTCCGTAGAATTCGACCCGCTGCGAGACAATTCGATAGCCCGATTCGGCGGCGGCCTGAATCTGGAGGGCATCGACACCGGACACTTTTATATCTTCTATCTTTCCACAGTGCGTACAGACAATATGCGGATGTGGAACAGGATCGACACCATCGTAATGATTGCGTCCATCCCCGAACTCCAGTTCCGACACTTCGCCCATCTCCTTCAGCGTGTCCAGCGTCTTGTAGACTGTAGCAAGAGATGTCGTCGGGCTGGTGCGCCGGACCTCTGCATAGATCTCTTCCGCTGTCGGATGCCGATTAGATTCAAGTAATGCCTTCAGAATAGATAACCTTTGTGGCGTGATTCGGTGTCCGCTCTCTGCAAGCCGCTGACGCACGGTTTGCAGACGTGCTTCCCGAGCGCTCTTCTGCGCGTTCATAGTCGGCTCTCCCAACGCCCACTCTGGGCGCTATTAAGAATCATTCTCCTTTAATATACGCCCATTTAGACCATTTCGTCTTCCTAATGGGAGAGAGAGAAAGACAGAGGGAACAAATTCGTGGTTTAGCATGTCGCGATAGTATGTCTGCGCGCAAACGCGCAGACCAGCTAGCATGGGTCATGGGACCGTGTTTCACCAAACATTCCGCAGAGTAATAGCTCTGCCGCGGTGTCAGACGATATCCAGAATCAAACCAAATAAGGGTCCGTAAATTTATAACCTCCGTGTTTGGAACGACACCTGTTCTGCGAAATCGGGAAGTTATAGATTTATAAATCCTAAGGGAAGGCACTTTACATAATGGCACAGTTCGAAGTGAGGAGCAGTGGAGGCTGGCTGGCCAGCCTCCGTGGGAAAGCCGTCGATGCGATTGAAAAACAGCAGGCCGCATTTGCACTGGGACGAGTGGCTGGCGTTACGGTGACAGATGCACAGGACGCTGCGATCGTGGAGGCGGGCCAGCGTATCGACGAGTCCATGATCGCCCACGCCTATCGGTGCGGCAAGGTAGCGGCCCTCGGGGCTTCCGCCCTGCAAGGTCAAACGCAGGACATCAAGGAAAAAGTGCAGGCACAGTATGCGCGCACCGAAACCGGACGCGAGGCCCGCCTGCTCGACAGTGTGGAGGAGTTCGCGGAGGTGCACCAGTATCTCGGCCGGGCGACTACAATGGATGTGACCGATATTCGGGGCAATATCCTTGTGCCCTCCGGCAAAGTTCTCGATGCAGCAGACGCCCAGCTTGCGCGCGACGCAGACCAGATCGGCGCGCTGTTGGTCGCGGCCCGACAGTCGGTGCCCGCAGTGGCTCCCCATACAAGTCAGATGCACTCGTACACACCTTTGCCGAGGCCACAGCGTCCTCGAACCCTGCTGGGAGAGCCAGAAACCGATACCGATTAAGAACAGACGTCTGCGCTGTTTACCGGGTCTGCAGCTTCAGAATCGTGACGGAGTATGGGGCGAGCCGATAGTCGAAACTCTTTCCGAGACCGGTCAGCTTTGAAGTGACAGGGACGATCCTGGTGGGATCCGTGATCGTGTTGGTGTCCTTGGGGCCTGAGCCGGCCAGGGTGATCGCAGTACCGTTCGGCTCTACGCTTCCGAAACCGGACGTATCGACGTGAACGCTGCGCGAAGCGGCTGTCGTGTTGACGAGTTTCACATAGAGCATTCCGGACTTCGTATCCCGGGTAATGCTCTCGTAGAGGTCTGTGCCGCCGGTAAGCGTCGCTGGGATCACGGTGTCACCGTGGTTGGCGGCGAACATGACCTGAGCGTAATAAGAGGGAGAGCCGTAACTGTGCAGGGCGTCGTAACCGATCAGATTGACGGCCCATTGGCGGCCGCCAGGATTGACATTGACGAGCAGCGGCGCGTACGCTTCCAGCACAACGATATCGGAGTTGCGCTCCATGCCTGTCATCCAGGCCGCATCTCCCAGTGCAGAGTTCAGCGTCGGGGTCGGCCCCTTTAGCTCCGGCTGTACCCACGGGCGGTCGACGTCCTGCGATGCCCACTCACCGACGAAGATCTTGGGACCTTTCCGGTCGTAGTTGTCGTAGTGACGCGAGTCGCGGGCCATGGCACGGGCGGTGCGATAGAAGTGTTCGTCGAGGACATCCGGCACCCGGCTTTTCGTGGCTGCCGTGGAGATCAGTTCGAGGTTCGGATATTTCGCTTTGATCGCGTCGAAGAACTGGGCGAAGCGGCCGTCGTAGCTGCCGGAGCGGTCGAACTGGTCTTCGTTACCGATCTCGACATAGTGCAGTGGGAACGCCGCCGCATGGCCGTCTTTCGCGCGCTGCGCCCCCCAGTGCGTCGTGGCATCGCCGGTCACATACTCGATCTCATCCAGAGCGTCCTGCACATACGGCTGCAGGGCAGCGCCCGGCACGACATGCTCGCCTTGGAGCGAGTAGCCCGCATAGACCGCGAGGACGGGCGCCATACGCAGATCTTCGCACCAGTTCAGGAACTCCATCAGCCCCATGCCGTCGCTGGAACGATACTGCCAGGGACCAGGGTGCCCCGGTCGATTTGCCAATGGCCCGAGCGTCTGCTTCCAGTCGAAGCGGGTCGCAATCGTGTCCCCTTCCAGGTAGTTGCCGCCGGGCAGGCGCAGAAAGGCAGGCTTCATGTCCGCCAGTTTCTGCATCAGATCGATTCGGTTGCCATTGGGACGATGCCGATAGGTCGGCGGAAAAAGAGACACAAGGTTGAACCAGACGGTTCCCTTACCGCTGGTCGAAATCACGAAGCGATTATCCTGCGACTCGGCCCCTGCTCCAGCAGGCAGATTCACGGAGTACTGTTTCCATGCGCCACCGATGTTTTTGACCTGCGCATGCGCGTAAGTTTTGCTGCCGTCCCGACTCTCGATTGCAACATCCAAAGGTCCGGTAAAGCCGTCTCCTGCCTTCGCATAGAAGGAGGCTCGATAGCGTGTGTTCGGCCGGATGGGAATGCCCCAGTAGCCCTCGTTCGCCGCACCGATCCGCTGTCCGCCCGGAGCAGTCAATTTCAGGCTCACCGTCAGTGCAGGGTTCAATGGCTGGGCAGTATCGAGCGAGATCGCACCGGCGCTGCCTGCCTTGACGACGGACCAGTGTAGGGGCGCAGCCGGATCGTCTTTGAAGACGCGGTTGCGGATCAGTTCGCCATAGAGCCCGCCGTCGTACGAGTAGTTGATCTCTTCCGTCATCAGACCATAGAGCATCGGGCTGACCTTCGGGCCGGGGTGGCTGTTATCGATATGCAGCTGCACGGGCGCGGCTGGATCGGGCGTCTGGACCGCCGTCTTCAGGTCGGCGAGAGCGAGTCCCCGCACTTCTGCGGCAGGCAGCGCGGCCGTATAGAGCCGCACATCATCGACAGCGCCATCGACAAAGTCCACCGGATTTCCGGCGTATTTGCCCCGGCCGATCACGGTATGCCCGGCCGCATGCCACGCGTGTTTGCAGGGAACCGTCTGCTGTGCGATCCCGTTGACATAGAGCGTCAGCTGCTGCGCGTTCGCATCGTAGACACCGGCCAGGTGGTACCAGATCCCTGATTCTGGTGCGATCTGAGAGGAAGCCTCGGCGGCATCGCCCACCGTGCTGTCGGCAGCAGGAACGGTGATGGCGAACTCATCCGT
>JAYTGR010000251.1:0-2170 GCA_043733205.1 Chthonomonadaceae bacterium | reverse complement strand
TGGCACGATGGACTAAAGTCCTTCGCTAGGGGCCTGCGGCCGAAGGTCCGCCTGCGCGGACTCAAATACGGTTCCCTGGCGAAAACTGAATGACCCTGTCTTCCTTCTCCCGTTAGAGTAATCCCGAATACAGTCCGCGAAATAGCTCCCTGCATGCGGGAGCGTCTCGGAAGTCCCCGTCGTACAAAGAGACGGTAACGACGCGCTAAGGAAGGAAAACAGGACGCGATGCGTGTGATACAGGCAGGCGTGGGGGGGTTCGGGGGAAGCTGGCTGTGGGCCGTGCGGGAGTGCCAGGGATTCGAACATGTTGCGCTGGTGGACCCGAGTCCAGCGGCGCTGCAGTCGGCGGGAGAGGCGATCGGAGTGCCCCCGGAGCGCCGCTTCACCCGTCTGGAAGAGGCATTGGCGAACGTCGAAGCGGACGGCTTCATCAACGTCACACCTGCGCCGTTTCATGAGGCGACGACGCTGCTGGCGCTGGAGGCCGGGCTGCATGTCCTGATCGAAAAGCCGATTTCCGATACCCTTCCAAGTGCGCAGAACATGGTGCGGGCGGCGAAAGCCCACGATCTTATCCTGATGGTGACGCAGCAGTTCCGGTATCAGGATCAGCCCCGCACTCTGCGCCGCCTGATCTCCGAGGGCGCTATCGGCGAACTGGACCATATTGTGGCGGAGTTCCAGCTGCACGGCCTGCTCTTCGGCTGGCGCAAAACGATGCCGCATCCCTTTCTCATGGATATGGCGATCCACCACTTCGACATGATGCGCTATCTGCTCGGCAGCAACGCCAAACGGGTGCAGGCGCAGACGTGGAACCCACCGTTCAGCAATACCACGGGCGATATGAGCGCGTTCGCCTGGATCGAGTTTCAGAACGGCGTGCGCGTCAATTACACCGGCTCGTTCTGCGTGCCGGGTCAGGACACAGGCTGGAACGGCCGCTGGGTGATCTCCGGCTCCCACGGCTCCCTCGTCTGGAACCCGCACGACGACTGGGGACCGATCCGTATCTTCCACGAGCACGCCGACCTTTCGCAGTACCAGGAGCAGCACTTCTTCACCCCGCTCGGCGAGCCCTGGGGCGAGCCGGTGCAGGCCTCCTCCATCGGTCCGACGGGGCATCACTACGATCTCTACCACTGGCGCGCCTGCATCGAACAGCATGTCGAGCCGGAGACCAGTGGCCGCGACAACCTGCACACCCTGGCGCTGGTTCTGGCCACCATCGAAGCCGCCGACACCGGCCAGCCTGTCGAAGTCAACAACGATATCGAGCCCTGAGCGGTCAGACCTGAAAGAAGAGAACGAAACCTGATGCTGAAAGCTTTTCCGGCCGCACTGCTACTGCTGCTGTTCGCTCTCATGACAGGACAGGCCTGGGGACAGACGACCCTGCGTTTCGAGGTGACACGGGCCGCCGCCCGCACCGAGGGCCTGGAGAACGGGCGGCTGCTCGTCTCCATCGGCGCGAAGGGCAGCGCCCGCCCCGTGTTCGGCTCCGGCCAGACAGGAATGGACGCCGCCCCGGTGCTGGGCCGCGATACGGTCGGATTCGCGCCCGGCAGGACCGTAACCCTCGACGCTGCCAGTGCGGTCTTCCCCATCGAATCGCTCTCCAAACTGCCCGCAGGCGACTATTCGGTGCAGGCGCTCTTCGCTTCCAACCGCGATCTGCGTTCCCTCGACGCCCCCGGCAATCTCTTCAGCGACCCCGTCGCCGTGCATCTCGATCCTGCCGCAGGCGGCACCGTCAAACTCACGCTGACCCATGCCGAGCCGCCGGAGCAGATGCCGAAAGACACGGAGTCGGTTAAGTATATCAAGCTGCAGTCGAAACTTCTGACGGCGTTTCATGGCCGTCCCATCTTCCTGCGGGCGGGCGTCATCCTGCCCCGTGACTATGCGCAGGAGCCGACGCGCCGTTATCCTCTGCGCGTCCATATCGGCGGCTTCGCGACCCGTTACAACGCCGTGGACCGCATGATGCGCGCTGGCTCTGGCTTCCGCAAGCTCTGGACTGCCGACGACACGCCGCGCTTCCTGACCCTCCAGCTCGACGGAGACGGCCCTTACGGCGACCCCTATCAGGTGAACTCCGCCAACAACGGCCCCTACGGCGACGCCGTCACGCAGGAGCTGATCCCCTTTGTCGAAAAACTGTATC
>JAYTGR010000250.1:0-6217 GCA_043733205.1 Chthonomonadaceae bacterium | reverse complement strand
GGCGCTGCGGGCAGCGGCGGCGGCAGTTTCGACGATCTCCGTATACTGCTGTCGGTTCAGGGGCGTGACGCTTTTGCCGTTGTCGTGGGGCAGGACGGGAGAGAAGGCGCGCAGATTGACATGCTCCGTGCGGAAGAGGCGTGCGCGGCCCGTCTGAGGAGCGGCATCGTAGCAGGCGGCGGCGGCATGGTACCCAAACAGCTGCTCCAGCGCGAGCAGGCCAAGCGGCAGCTGCAGGCCGGTGCCCCGCTGGATGTCGGCGAGATCCGGGGCGGCCTCCAGGCGGTAGGTCAGGGAGAGCGCGCGCTGCCCCGTCGCGTCGAGATCGACACGGTCGAGGGCGCCGCTGACAAGGACCAGTGTGCCGTCTCCCTCGGTAAGCTGCAGCGGCTCGGGCGTGGAGGAGGCATCTTCTCCTGCCGCCGGACTGCCGAAGGTCAGATGGCTGTGCGCGGAGGTCATGCCGAAAAGCGGGCCATAACGGTCTTCGCGGTCGAGATGCGCGTCCAGCGCGTCGCCGATCAGCCGCTGCATCAGGCGCAGACGGTGCGGCCCGGTGTCGAGGCGGGCCTTGTCGAGCGTCTGTGTCAGGAGAAGATGCAGGCGGTCGCGGCGGGCAGCGGGGTCGGCGTCCGCCGCGACGGGGCGGCGGCGATGGTAGCGGCGCAGGACGTGGCGCAGCAGGTTCTCCTGCACACGCGTGCTGGCGCCGTCCTCTTCAGGGCGCAGCTGCAGATGGTATCGGAAGAAGTACTGCAGGGGGCAGCGGCGATAGGCTTCCAGCTCCGCAATAGAGAAGATCCGGTCGCCGCCTGCAAACCGGGCGCGCAGCTCCGGATCGTTCAGGCGCGGCAGAGACGGCAGGTGACGCGAGGCGAGCGCCGCCGCAATCGGATTCGAGAGCGATGGAATTTTCTGCAAGGATACAGAGGCTTCCCCAGTAACAGGAACCGCCTGGCCGGGCGTCTCTGCCGCACCCCTCCCGCGCGGGAGTCCAGAATCAGAAGCAGTTTCACTCTCCCCATCCGTTTCCGCTGGAAGAAGGCACTGCTCTGCGGCGTTCAGGCTCTCCTGAAGCAGCTGTGCGGCGCGGCGGCGGCGATCCTTGAGGCGCGGCAGGGTGTCGCTGCCGGGATCGAACAGTTCGGCGCAGGCGGTGCGCAGTGCGTCGGCCGGAGTGACCCCCTCTTCGAACCGGGGCGCGACATCGGCCAGGGTGCGCGAGACGACATGCGGCAGGGCGCTCCCGGTCGGCACGAAAACGGCGCGCACCTCGTCGAGAAAGAACGAGGGCAGAGTATCGGACTCGTCGGCAGAGCGCGGATAGGAGAGGATCAGGCGGTCGGCAGGCGCGGTGACGGCGAGGTAGAAGAGGAACCGTTCGTCGTCCGCCCGATTTTTGTGGGGTTCGAGATCGACCTCCCCGGCGCGGCGCAAAGCGGCGCGTTCGTCGTCGCGAAAGAACGGGTCTTCGGTGATGCGGCGCGGGAAGACGCGCTCGGTCAGGCCCATCACGGCGGCGACTTTCAGGGGGCGTTCCCGGGCGTCGTAGGGTTCGGCGACCCGGACCCGGTCGCCTTCGGCATGGGCGATTGCGGAGGCCGAGTTCCAGGCGGCGAGCAGCGCGTCGTGAAAGGCGGGAAAGGGGAGAGTGTGGCGTCCGGCGAAGGCGGACATCTGTGCGAGCGCGGTCAGCACCTCCCAGGCCTCCTTGAGCGCTGCCCGGTCCCGCTGGGCACGGGTCGGTTCTCCGGCCTCGATTCGCGCTTCCAGGCCGAATGCTGTAAAGATCTCCCGCAGCCGCTCGATGAACTCCTGCGGGTCGGCCTCGCCAGCGGTCAGCAGATCCTCGAAATACGCGATCTGCTTCAGGGTCGTGGCCGCCGTGCCTTCCGCCCCGGCGGTCAGCTCCAGCCACTTTGTGCGGCCCTGGCGCACGCCTGCAGCGCGGGCGCGGCGGCGCAGCGCATCGGCCTCCAGAGGCGTGGGCGCGGTATAACTCGATTTGAGAAAGGCCAGCAGATCGTCGCGCTGCCATCCGCGCCGGACGACGGCGAGCAGATGCAGCGCCGTCCTGAGCAGTGGGTTGTCGCTGAGCCGCTCCGGGCCGTCCACGCCCAGCGGAATGCCGTAGCGCTCGAAGACCGCCGCCAGAATAGGCGCATAGTCGCCCATTCCGCGCAGAATCACCGCGAAATCGTCCCAGACATAGCCGCTCTCCCCGGCATGGAGACGTCGGAACTCCCGCGCCACCATCTCCGCCTCGACATAAGGATTGGGCGCATCGAACAGCAGCAGCGGCGGGGAGGGGCAGGCGGCGAGCGGCGTGGAGGGCGGAGCGGGGGCGAAGAGCTGACGCTCCAGGTGCAGCAGCGGAGCGCGGGTGTCGCTGCGCGGAGGCAGCGCGGTCTCCTGAGTGGCGAACTCGGCGCGCAGGAGGGAGGCGGTGCGTTCGGGCGCGGCGAACAGCAGAGAACGGCCGGGCTCGAACGGCAGCGTTACGGCTACCGAAATCTCCGCACAGCCCTCCTCCAGGCCCCGTCCGGCCAGGGCGGCGAGCAGACGCCGCTGCGCCCGGTTGAACCGGAAGAAACCGTCCACGATCACGGTGTCCAGGTCGCGAAACAGGGGCTGCGCGGTGTCGGCGGCGCACTCCGTGGCGAGACGCAGGCAGTCCTCCTCGTCCCGGAGGCGGTTCTGCGCTAAAAAATCTTCGTAGGCCCGGAACAGCCGCACGAGTTCGCGTGTTTTCGCCAGGAAAGGCGGATCGTCCTGCTGCGCGGCGACGGCTTCGGCGGCCTGCTCCAGCATGTCCGGCGTCAGGCAGGCGAGTTTCCACTCCCGCAGCCGCTCGACCAGGGCCGGGACGAACCCCGGCGCGGCGTGCATGCGCCCTAAAAAGTCGTCCGGGCGAATATGAGTCTGGAACAGCTCGGTGAGCGCCAGGCGCTGTAAGAGACGTCGGATGACCCGATAGCCGTCATCGCGGCGCGCGCTCAGCAGCGCCGTCGTGAGACCATGAAAATGCGTGATGGAGCCGCGAACCTCCGCCTCTCTCTCCGCACGTCCGGCGGCGATCCGTCGGGCGCAGGTGACCGCCTGCTCGGAAGAGGAGACGACCAGCAGGGCACGGCCCTCATGGGCTCGGAACCTTTCGACAGCCCAGTGCGTCTTACCTGAACTGGCTGGACCCAGAGCCAGCGCCAGAGGTGGCAGCAGCGTGTACATACCGATGGTGGAGCGCTCCCTTTCAGGCGATAGGTGGCGCATTATAGCATACGGATGGCAGAAACAACATAGTCGAAATCTGTCTGCTACAACGCTGGGAACCGATTCGCACGTAAATGAGGGTACGAAGGGTCGGCTGCAGTCTCCCTGTCCTGCCCGCTGTCGGCAGAGGCCGAGGAAAAAATTAGATCGGTCAGATGATATTTTTCGGAACTATAGGACGTTTGGCAGGCTTCGATGCGTCATTACAAGAGAGGTCTGCATCGGCTGCGTCGCAGGTGTGCCCTAGTTCGCACCTGGACTGTGAGAAACCATGTTGACACTTCGGGCAATATTTACTATAATGCCCGGTAGAAAAGAGTTCTCCGCGCCTCTTCTGAAGTCCCATTCACGTTCCTGGAAGCTTTCCCAGTGTGCGACGCCCTTTCTTCTCGGCGCCGCCTGTATGCTCTTATCTTTTCTACAGTTCGCTTCCCGAACGGATTTCCTGCGGCGCGGAGACGGAGGAATTGTAAATGTTCTGTAAATGGTGTGGTATGGAGAGTGCGACCGCCGACCTTTGCAGCTGGTGTCACCGCCCGCTTTCCGCCACGAAAACGGATGCAACCCAGCCCGCTGCCGAAGCTCCGGCAAAGCGTGATGCAGTGGCTCAGCCTCTAGCCGAGGAAGAGGAAGAGGAAGAGTCTCCTCTTACAGCGGGAAGAACGGCAGAGCGGTCTGTGCGGCGTCCGGCACCTGCCCATCGGCCCGCGTGGACACCTGTTCCCCGTGCCGCTGCGTCTGCCGTGACGCCTCCTGCTCCTCCCGCCTCTACCCGGCCTGTTCTCCCCCAGACTGCTCCCACAGCCGAGGAAGCGGAAACGTCTGCGCCTTCAGCAGTTCGTCAGGCGGAAATGCCTGCTGCGCCCCGCCCTGTCATCGGTGTACGGCGTCCAGTCGGGACACCTGCGCCTGGTACTGGAGGCCCTGCTGCCGGTGTCGGCATCGGAGTGCGACGTCCCGGCGGCGGAAGTGCGCCGCCCGAAGTGACGCCTCGCTCTCCGGTTCCAGGTATGGTGCAGCCGAGTGGTGGAGCACCGCCGAAAGTGACGTCGCGTCCTCCGGCGCCGAGCCCGGTTCGGCCCGCACCAGGCGCGGCAAATCGTCCTGCCGCACCGATGCCTCTTCCTGCAGGCGCGCGGCCTGCGGCCTCCTCCGGCACCGTTCCTGCCGTCTCTCGGGACCCCTTCGCCCACTCAGCGGTTTCAGCGGAGAGTAACGGGACCGGCGCGTCCGCACAGTCCGCAGCGCCTTTGAATCGGACAGGCGCTGCGCCGGTCGCTTCTCCTTCGTCCTCATCACTAGCCGAGGACGAGGAAGAAGGAGGACTGGCGGCCGGCATCGCGGCCGGAATGCGTCCAGCCGCCCGACAGGCAGGCATCCCTGCTCTGGGCACCTTTACCCCGGCGAACTCGAAATACTATGCTGGTCAGGTGTTAGACCCTCTCTCCGGCAACCACTATGACAGCGTCACGGGGCAGGCCACGTCGGCCACCGCGCAGCAAAAGTCCGCAGACATCGTCTTTCAGTGGGACGATCCGGCCAGTACTCCTCTGCACTTCGGACGTTTCGCGATGGCCTTTGCCGGTCTCCTGATCGGAATGGCGGCGCTGGTTCATCTGATTCCCGACTACGCCGCCATCCCGCTGGTCATCGTGATGTTCGCAGCCGGGATCCTGATGCCGGTAATGCGCGCCGTTCCCTTTCAGAGCGACGACGCCGACGATCTGGTCTGGCTCGTCATGCTGACCCTCCTGTTCGGCCCCGGCATCGGGCTGCTGATCTATAGTATCAAGGCGTTTCTGCTGCGTGACATGAATATCGCGGTTCTGGGCCTCCTGTCGGTCAGTTTCCTGGGGTATGTCGTCTTTCAGCTGGCGGCGCCGCTCCCGCCGCTGACACCGGATGCCAATGAAGGCTTTTTCAATCTGATCAAGCTGGCTCCCCCGTGGTCCCAGGCGGGCCGCTATGGCTATGCGGCTATGCTCTACAACTGGGCTGGACTGGCCGCCATGGCAGGCTGGTTTGTGGCCAATGTGTTCCGCAAACTGGACGAATAACGCGCACGGAACTCCAGCAAAACGATTGGCCTGTTGTATCGTCCAAGGATTCACCAAAGAATTATCGCTTCGCTGACGTCCGTCGGTTTCGGTCCCGAATGGATGGTGTAATTCCACTCGGGATGGAAGGCGTCTCGCACGATGTTGATGCGATCAAACTCTTCTTCGCTGACTTTGATCGCCTTCCCGTACAACCGTGTGTCGAGTTCGCACCGCACCGTCAGACCCTTTGTGGTTGTCGTCGAAGCGATCAGTTCGATGATCGCCAAACGACTACTCAAGGGCTTTCCACGCCAGTTTTGACTGATGTGGCAAAACATCCGATGCTCGATCTTGTTCCACTTGGAGGTGCCAGGCGGATAATGGCAGACCGTCACCGATAGCCCCGTCTCGTCGGAAAACCTCTGCAATTCACGCTTCCACAGACGCAAGCGCGAACCGTTGGATCCGCCCCCGTCTGCGGTAATCAGCAAACGGTGGGCCTCTGGATAGCGGACACGGCCCATGTTCTGCCACCATAAGCGCAAGCTGTTCACGGCGAATTCGGCCGTATCGCTATCGACACCCACGGTCACCCAACCTGCGTTGGCACCGATATCGTCGATGCCATGAGGAACCGCTTTGCCTAGTTCCTTGTCCATAAAGTCGTGGGTGCGTACCGTGTCGGGGCAGCCGGCAGGCCGATAGTCGCTGCCTGCGTTCTTGAAATCGCCGACTAACTCCTTTTTCTTGGTGTCCACCGAGACGGCGGGCTGTTGCTGGGCAAGAAAGCGGGTGGCGATCTCATTAAGGTGCTCAAATTGGGCGTCGCGGTCTGGATGGTTTGCCCCTTCCTGGGTCTTACGGTTGACCTGACGCCGGAAGCCCAGAGCGTCCACGAGCAACTTGGC
>JAYTGR010000249.1:0-6224 GCA_043733205.1 Chthonomonadaceae bacterium | reverse complement strand
GTTGGGTCGCGGGAGACGGAGCGGAGGGTCTCCAGCGGATCGGCCACTTCGACGTCGGCAGGAACCGTGCCCTCTTCGATAAGATCCAGAACCAGGCTCGTCGTGCCCACTTTGAGCATCGCGGCGTACTCGCTCATGTTGCTCTCGCCGAACAGGATGTGCAGGCGGTGCAGATTGCTGTAGGAGTAGTAAGAGTCCCATTTCGGATTGATGATGGCGCGGTTGAAACGGACCCGGCTGGAGATGGTTTTCACGATATGGTCGGCGCGCTGGGAGAGCTGGAAGTCCACCGTGTTGTCGATCTCCACGCCGTAGAAGTTGGAGACCCAGACATAGTCCACCTCGTGCTCGCCGAGCGTCATGATATTGTTCTTGCTGCTGGGGCGGGCGAGGCGATGGCCGCCGACGCGTCCAATCCCCGCGTAGATCTGCCGGGTGACCAGGAAGGGCAGGAGATAGGAGAGCGCGTCGGTGAAAAAGCGATCCTCGATCTGCACCAGATAGTTTTCATGGCAGCCGAAGGTATGCCCGCCAAAATGGTCGATGCTGTTGTTGTGGAAACTGACCGCATCGTCGAGCTGCAGTTCGGTGAGTATCTGCGAGAGCAGCAGGCGTCCGGCGCGGTCGTGGCGCACCAGGTCCAGCAGGTCGCAGCACTCTGCGGTCGCATACTCCTCATGGCTGCCGACGGCATCGATATAGAGACGTCCGCCGTTCTTCAGGAATCCGCCCGCCCGGGCCGGCTCGAAGGCATAGTCGCGCGCGTGAAGGTCGATCACCCCCAACTTGCGATCGTAGAAGGCATAGTCCTTGACGCGCTCGACGACCTCTTCCGCCGTTCCGACCGAGGGGTCCCGCACCATGCAGCCAAATTCCGTCTCAATCCCGTAGATACGTCTTTCCATCACTGATTGGCCTCGATTCCGTTTGACCGCGCTTCCCGCTATGAGACAGCCGTCTGATATGATTCTACTTCGGCGCATCCCCATTCCGTTCCTTCTTGAACGACAGAACAATACAGGGAACATTTTCTTCGATACACCCGACAAATGTTTGAGAGCCGGGTTAGATCGTGTGTCCAGGCCGCAGCCTATTGCTGAAGTCCCCCAGCACGGTTTTTACTATCCCCCTCCAGCCGGTTTATTATCGATTTTATAGGCACTCGACGAAGTCGTTTCTCCTCCTATCCGAGAGTGAGAGCACGATCCAGGCGCGTTCGGGGCCATATAGACAGTACCAGAGGACAATTGGAGCGCACTACAATGGTTAACACAGTCTTTTCCCGTGCTTTATTTTTCACCGCGTGTGTCGGTTTCGCTTCCGGCACACATTTCGCCCATGCAGATGCAGCGATGCCGCCCGGCGCTTTTCTGCACCAGCCTGCGCCCAACGTAACCGCACTGAACCGACAGGTGCAGACGGATCGGCTCGTGGCGGAGCGCTATGCGCGTCTGTACGGCATGTCCCCAGATATGGTGCGCAGCGCCTTCTCCAAAATGCGCCTCAGCACGCTGAGCGAAGATCATATCTACGAAGTGCATTACGTTCACACCGGCGAAAAAATAGGCTACAAAGTCCGCCGTCTCCGCAAAGGCACTGCGGTCTATCGCCTGCCGGACGGCACTCCCGCTCTTGTCCGCGTGTGCGGCAATCCGATCAAAGCCACTGGCCCGACAGCGGTGCGGGGCGCGTTCCGCCGCTCCCCGGAGGCGGGTCAGCCCGAGACCGCGCTCGATTTCCAGCCCGATGAGCCGATGGGAGCCTCTGTCACGCCCTCGCCGGTTCCCTCCCCCGAATTGCGGGTGGGAGAACCTTATACCGGTTTTGTGCCGCTGACGGAACTGCCGGGACCGACCGAAATCCCCATCGCACCGGATGTGCTCAGCCCTGCGACCGCCGCAGCCTCCGCCGTGCATGCGGTCAGCAGTTTCGCCAATGCGGCTCCCATCCTCGGCGCCCTCGGAGCGCTGGGCGGAATTGCAGCCCTTTCCGGGGGCTCAGGCGGCGGCGGAGGGGGCGGCGGAGTCATCCCACCGATTGGAGGGGGCGGGGGCGGAACAGGCCCAGCCGCGACCCCAGAACCCAATGCGGTCCTATTTGGCCTGGCACTGCTCTCCTCGGGCGGCGCCAGCCTAGTCCTTCGCCGGCGCAGGGCGAAACGGGCATGAGGCCGGTTTCCTAGACAGTAATGGGAAAAGCCGAAGCGGATGCTGCTTCGGCTTTTCTCTTTACTGCTCCCTGGAAGTCCGGATTCAGACGTGATCCTTGACGATTTTCTCCAGTTCATCCGGCGACAGCTGACGGAAACGGCTGTCGCGGCTGCCGCGCCGCTCCAGCAGGCCGACCTCCAGTTTGCCGTGTTTCAGTTCGTCCCGCAGGAAGACGGAGTCGGCTTCCGATTCGTCGATGTCGCGCAGCGGGTTGTAGTCGTCGCCTTCGTCGCGGCCGCCGATGGCCAGATGCCGCTTGATCGCCTCCCGCGCTCCGACCGACCACGCAGAGAGAGCCTTGTGCAGCGCCTCTTCCCGTGAAAGCCCCGGATTCGGCTCCCCTATCTTCTCCAGCATGGCGTCTTCGGCGGCCGATGTCCCGGCCACGACCGCTGCACCCTTGTACTGACGGAACTCGCCGTCGTAGTTCAGCGTGAAGAAGTTGTCGGCTCCAGGCTGGCGGCCGATTTCCGCGAAGAGCGCGCGAATGACGAACGGCGAAGCGAACTGCTCTCCGAAAGCCTTCTTCAGGGCCGGGCTGAGGGAGAAGCCGACTAAGCGCTGCACGGAAACATCGTCCGGGCTGCGCTCGAATCCCTCCTGGTGCATCATCTGGATAGAGGCCAGACGGATGTTTTCGATGTCGGCCTGCCGGCCGATGGCGGAGAACATCTGCCGGTCGTAGATCTCGTAGATCTTGCGCTGGCTGCGCTGCACCGAAAGCAGGGCGATCCCGCCTTCGTAGGCGATTCCGACGGCGGGGCTGCCCGGACGGAGCGCCTCTTCGACGAAATCCTTGCGGTGGCCCATCGCCTCGTTGAAGTCAAAAGGACTGTACATAAATTTGCTCTCTCTTCACTCTTAGCATCACGATTAGCGCCGGGGGGCGATTTTCTCGCCGCCCTCGCGATCGATCTCAGCAACGATCCGACGCAGTTCCTCTTCCGGCACATCTTCGATCCCGTCAACGGTAATGGTGGTCGCCAGCGGCAGCACCTTCGCCCAGCCTCCCGTCGCGGCATCGAGATCGGCGGCGATGTCGAGCAGCAGCAGAGCCTCCTTCAGCGCCTCCTCCCGGTTCATGGAGTGGAAGGGCTTCTTGGTCTTGACGATGTAGTCGAACACGCCCCGGATCTGCATGGAGCCGCTGCCCGCCGCGCCGAACTCCGCGCTCTCGAAGCGGGCACCCATGCCGTCGTAGAAGAAGATGCGGCCTTCGCTGCTTTCGCGGTCGAAGGTCGTCAGGATCGGGATGAAGCCGCCGATGCCCTGCAGCGCGTCCGGAATGCCCGCCCGCACGACCTTCGCCAGTTCGGCCAGTTTGCCGTCCAGGCTCATCGACTGCAGGTAGGTGCGCTCGAACAGTTTGAACGTCGTCCGCAGGTACCGCACCGCCTCCATGGCGCGTGCGAACGAGCCGGAGATCGCGAGCAGGGTATAGTCATCGATCGGCAGAACCTTTTCGGACTTGTCGAACATGACGGCGAAGTTCGCCGTCGCACGCCGGTCGCCTACGTTGATCACGCCCTTATCGTACTTGACCGCGATGACCGTCGTGCCGTGCGTGTCCACGACGCCCGATCCCATCCCGATTCCGCGCCCGGTATGGCTGTCGTTCGGACGCGAAAACGGCATAGCCGCAGCTTCGGGTCGTGTCAGGGGATGCCCGCGCTTTTCGAGCAGGCTCCACAAATCACCCGCAACCTCAATCATATTGTCACTCCCGTGCCTCTGTGCGAGGCGTTTCTGCGATTATTGACCGCTGCGCTGGCGGTAGCGGCGCGCGGCATCCGGATCTACCCGCTTCATGCGTTTGAGCAGATCGCTGGTGTCGGGCCGCTGGACATCGGGCTTGCCGGGACCGTCGCCATCGCTGCTTTTGCGCAGCGGATCGGCGGGGGTGGTCGGCATCTGGCGTCGCTCTTCTCCTTGGAAGATCATGGTCGTTGCTCCTTAGTTGGTGATCGATGCATCAAACCCAGTCGCTCGGGCGGCGCTGGATCGCGGCGACAACCGCATCCAGCGTCTCCAGGGAACCGAACTCCTCATTGAGAACACGTACATTCTCTTCGACAAGCGTGTTCATGTCAAACAGCATATCGGCGCCGTTGTATTTGAACGCGACGCCGTTCCAGCCGATGCTGCGCACCGCACCGCTGAACTTCTCCACGAACAGCCCCCGCAGGAAAGCGCGCGTATCGGCGGGCGGACAGGAGATCGCAGCCTGCACATGGGCGTCGGTAACGAAGCGTTGCATCTCTCCCGCCTGCTCCAGCCCGTAGTAGAGGCCCTGGTCGGGGTCGATATTGTGGTAGGCTAGATCGAGACTCTGCATATAGCTGTCGTTCCACTGCAGTCCCTCTTCCTGCCGGAAGGCGTCGAGCAGCTGGAACTTGGCGACCCAGTCCAGACGATCGGCCAGCTGCATCGGGTCGGTCTCCAGGGCGTCGAGAACGGCCGCCCATTCGGTCAGCGTCCAGTCGGTGTCGGCGTCGCGCCCGCGCAGGCGGCGCTCCGCCTCGTCCAGATAGATCCGCTGCACTTCGATCGGGGTCAGCGCCGGTCCGCCCTGCCGCTCCAGCAGGGTCTGCAGCGTGCGGTCCCGCGAAACCTTCTTGACCGCTCGCACCGGGTCCACGAGCCGCACGGGCGCAGTCAGCCCCTCTTCCAGCAGCGAGAGCACCAGACTGGTCGTCCCGACTTTGAGTGCGGTCGTATATTCGCTCATATTGGCGTCGCCGCAGATGACATGCAGCCGGCGGTAGCGCCGCGCGGCGGCATGCGGTTCATCCCGCGTGTTGACGATCGGGCGGTTGTGCAGGGTGTCCACGCTCGCCTCGACGCTGAAGTAGTCGGCGCGCTGCGAGAGCTGGAAGGTCGTAGCGGAGGGCGCGGATCCGTCGTTCTCGATGCCGCACTTGCCTGCCCCCGCATAGATCTGACGCGTCGCGAAGAAGGGCAGCAGTGTCTGAATCAGCGTCTCGGTAGGCACCTCGCGCTTCATCAGGTAGCCTTCGTGTGTTCCGTAACTCGCGCCATGAAAGTCGGTGTTGTTTTTGTAGAGCGTCACGTCGAGCCCGCGCTGCTCCACCCGCTTCCGGGCCGAGGCCAGCGCGATACGCTCGCCCGCCTTATCGTGCGCGACCAGATCGCGCAGACTGCGGCATTCGGGCGTGGCATACTCCGGATGGCCGTGATCGTTGTACCAGCGCGCGCCGTTCGTCAGCACTCGGTCGCTGCGCTCCTCTTCGCGGCTCATCGGGTGGGTGCCCGGCGTATCGAACTGGGCGTCGTCAGGATTGGTGGAGAGCGCATGCACGGTAAAACCGCGCATATCCCGGCGCGGGTCTTCGCCGCGATAGTTCCAGCCGCCGACCGCCTTGCCGGGATGGGCGCGAACGACCGCAGTGCTCTCCGCGATCCAGTCGTTCGCACCCAGTCCGTCCACCACGATCCCATATTCG
Source organism: Chthonomonadaceae bacterium (assembly GCA_043733205.1). Taxonomy (GTDB): domain Bacteria; phylum Armatimonadota; class Chthonomonadetes; order Chthonomonadales; family Chthonomonadaceae; genus JANXLO01. The sequence goes on along the minus strand of JAYTGR010000249.1, from coordinate 550 downwards.
GTTTCAATCCCAAATAACCGTGTCATAAGCTGTCAGATAACTTTCGTATCGTTGTGTATGTCCGGGATTGAAATCCCGTTCTGAGATGGTAAGCCCGCCTGCGCGGACTCGATGCATTGCAGTCCACAAAGGTGGACTTACCGTGTCAGAACGGCAATTTATTACCGTGCTAGATGACGCTGCGGCGCGGGGCAGCCTGCTTTTTGGACTTGACAGGCTTCACCGTTGCGACGTTGTCTGGCTCGTAGTCGAGTAGTTTCAGCCAGTCCTCGATCGAATCGCCCTTGGGGAAGATCTCGTTCTCTTTGAACTCGACCCGGACCCCCTGTTTCAGGTCTTCGACATTGATTCCTTCGATGTCGGATCGCTTCTCGATACTGCGCTTGATGGCGAAGTCCTTGGCGCGCTCCACGACCGACTTGAGCAGAGCGCCGGAGACGAGATCTTTCCAGTGCAGGATCTCAGTGCTGCCATTGCGGAGATAGACCTCCAGGAACTCGGTATCGTCGCCACGGTGGAACGTGTATTCCGTCACCGCGTCGAGCAGTTC
>JAYTGR010000248.1:0-2180 GCA_043733205.1 Chthonomonadaceae bacterium | reverse complement strand
GCACTCTCTTGTCCAGGGCCTCCCTCTTTCGCTGTGTAGAAAGGTTTCCGCGCTGCGTCCTGAACGCAGTCCGGATCGGGACTGAACACTAATGCCCCTCGTTACCGTCGAACTGAACGCCCGCAAAGACCTCCTGGGGCAGCCGATCCTCTGGCGGCTCGGCAAGATGTTCAATGTGGTTACCAATATCCTGCGCGCCCGCATCTCCGGCGACTACGGCCATGTAGCCCTTTCCCTGGAAGGCTCGACCGGGGAGGTCGAACAGGCGCAGGAGTATCTGCGTTCCCTGGGTGTGCTGGGGGATGCGCCCGGCTCGACAACGCCGCGCACCGGCTCCGCGCCGGAAGCTGCGATCGCGCAGCCGAATGCGATCTCGATCCTGCTCAAGACTGTCAATCCCGCCCAGGGCCACGCGCCTATTCTCTATCGCGTCGGGAAGGATCTCAACGTGGTAGTCAACATCCAGACCGCATTTTTCGACGACGAAGAGGGCGGACAGGTCGAGATCACGCTCGCTGGAGCGCTTCTGGAGGTGCAGCGCGCTATCGCCTACCTCCATACCACTGGCCTGCAGGTCAATCCGCGCCAGCGTTCCGTCAGCGATAACGGCAACCTCTGAACGCCTCGCGGCACACAGCGCCGTGAAACGGAGATGATGATTGAAACGCCTGCCGGTTCTTACTCTTTTGCTCCTCCTGATCGTCCGCCCAGGTCTGGCGGACCCTCCCCATGCTGAAACTGCCGTTTCGAAGCCGGGCGACGTCTTCCATGTGCCCTATCGCCTGGCAGACACCAAGCATCTGCTGGTTCGGGCGAAGCTGAACGGCAAAGGGCCATACAGCTTCATCGTGGATACGGGCGCGCCTGCTCTGTTCGTCAGTGCGGAGATCGCCGATAAGATCGGCGTCAAGCCTGCCGCCGACGGCTGGGGCGTCTTCGACCGCCTGGAGGTGGAGGGCGGCGCGGTTTTGGAGAAGATCAAAGCCCGCATCGAATCGCCAGCGCAGCTCAAAGGCATGAACGCGATGGGGCTGGCCGGCGTCCGTATAGACGGCGTGTTCGGTTTCAATCTGCTGGCGAACTTCCGGCTGGAGATCGATTTGACGCAGCCGAAAATGATCTGGACCCGGCAAAAAGGAGTCGCTATGGTTCCCCTGAGTCCGAAGGAAGTCGCGGCCGCAAAGGCCGTGCCGACGGAAGGCATCGCTCAGATGGAGAACCTGACCAAAATGGCCAGTGCGTTCTTCGCGCAGAAGACGCCGCTGGCTCCCGTGCCGCGCGGCTTTTTCGGAATGGAGTTCGCTCCCGGCAAAACCGATACCGCTCAGGTTACGGCGGTGCTGGCAGGCAGTCCTGCGGCGCAGGCAGGGGTGAAAATCGGGGATAAGATCGTGTCCCTGACCATCGGCACGGATCCGGCGGCTGCCATTCAGGGTACCGCCGATCTGCTGAAACAGGCTGCGACGGCAGCGGCAGGAACGACCGTGCGCTTTACCATCCAGCGCGGCGCCACGACGATCGTTCTCCCCATCGCTGCAGGCCGAGGAGGGCTCTGACTATGCATACTCCCCGGCGTCCTCTTCTCTTTGCTCTGCTGTTGTTTGCGGCGCTTCTCCTGTGCGGCGGCGGGCAAAGCGCCTGCGCTCAGTCACACAGTGCGCCGCTGGAGCTGCTGCCGAGCGGGCATATCGCAGTTCAGGTGCACATCAACGGGCAGGGGCCATTCCGTTTGATCCTGGATACCGGCTCGCCTCTGACTTTTATCAGCCTGCGCACGGCCCGCCAGTTGGGGCTGCTGCCCCCGCAGCAGAGCAAACCTGCACAGCAGGCTGGCGGCCTTGCCATGGGCGGTCAGGCCGTGCTGAAATCGCTCGCAGTCGGGGATACGGAGATCAAGAACCTGAATGCGCTGATCCTCGATCATCCGATCGTCGAGGCGCTGGGGGGATTCGTTGGGCGTCTGGACGGCATTGTCGGCTTTTCCTTCTTCGCCCGCTTCCATACTACCCTGGACTATCTCAATGCGCGTGTCACCTTCGAACCGGTGGACTACACGCCGCAGGATGTCATGACCGGGATGATGAGCCGTCTCTTCGGGGGCGCGCAGAAGGCGCGTGTGATCGCGCCGCGTTCGCTCTGGGGCCTGGCCGTCGCGCCCACGCCGCAGAACGACGGGGTCA
>JAYTGR010000247.1:0-6234 GCA_043733205.1 Chthonomonadaceae bacterium | reverse complement strand
GATAAGGTATAATTGGGATCTGGACGGAAGGAGAAAAGCCGACGATGAAAGCACAATTCGAGGGCATGCGCCCTGGGGAACCCGTGATAAGAGACGATGAGGGCCGGCGGATCGCGGTCGTGCTGCGAATCGTGCCGGAGACGCCGGAAGAGGTCGCAGAACTCAAAAAGTTCTGTCGGCTGACCGACGCCTTTACCTTCACCATCGACGAAGAGTACCGCGTCAACGAGGCCCATATCTTCCCCGTCTACGGTGAGCGTACTTTTCCCCTCGTGCCCAAAAATATCTTAGAAGAGAGTTTCTGATAAACTTTTTATGCTTATGAAACAGACCTATTTTCTGCCGGCTGTCCTTGGACTGCTCGCCTGCACGGCTGTCTGTTCCGCTGGGACTCCCCCCGATGTTGCACGCGATCTCAGCGCGGGGGTCGGGGCGCAGGGACGGCTGATGTGGATCGACGGCACTGCTAACATCGTCCGCACTCTGAAACAGGGCGACAAACGCATCGTCGTGGACTACTCCACAACGCGGGCAGGCGTCCAGGAGATCGTGCGGAAATGCAGGGCCGCGCATATCAATACGCTGGTCGTGGATGTCAAGCCGCTTGCGGGACTGGTGCTCTACAACAGCAGGCTCGCGCCGCACATGCGCGAATGGCAGGGCCATCCTGTGCCCGATTTCGATGTTCTGGCGGCCTTTGTGGAGGAGGGCCATAAAGCCGGACTCCAGGTCGATGCCTCGATCAATGTCCTGAGCGAAGGCCACAAGTACTACAGCGTAGGCCCGGCGTATCAGCATGCCGACTGGCAGAGCGTGGTCTACACGGTCGATCGCGGCATGATCGCGCTCAGCGAGTCGCGGCTCTCGATACGGGCGCCCGACGAGCCCGACGATCCGGCCAAGCCGGTCCTGCTGGCCGACGACAGCACCGTTCTCGGCGAGAGCGGCACCAACGGCCTGGTCGGTCTGGAGAGCAAAGACAGCAGCGGGGGCGTGGACAGCGGTGTGCCGCTGGGCAGACAGCTCAACATCGTGCTGGATCAGGCCAACCGTGTCGCCGGAATGGTGGACAGTGCGCTGCTGGGGGATGACCCGCTCACTGCGCCCGAAAATGGGCATCTGGTGAGCGTCTCGCGGCCTGCAGACCGCGAATGGGCCGCGAAGAACCTGCGCATCGGCACAGCGGTGCGGTTCGATCTGCGGACAGGCCGCACTCCGATCGCGCAGGCGCCCAGCGAGCGTGTCGCCTGCTTCGTCAACCCCCTCCATCCGGAGGCGCGTCGCTACGAAATGGAGATGGCCCGCGAGATCGTCTCCAACTACGCCATAGACGGACTCGTCCTGGACCGCTGCCGCTTCAGCAACATCAATAACGATTTCAGCGACCGCACCCGTGACGCTTTTGCACAGTGGCTGCAGCGGCAGCCCCGCGCCTCGGACCCCGGATCGCGCTTTCCCACCACGATCAATCAGTGGCCGCAGGACATTTTCGCTTTCCCCGAGACGCCCGGCGGCACGATCAGGAAGGGACCGCTCTACAAGCCCTGGATGGAGTTTCGCGCCCAGACGATCCGCGACTTTGTCGCCGAACTGGCGCGCACGGTGCGGGCCATCAAGCCGCAGATCGTTCTTGGCACCTATGTCGGCTCCTGGTATCCCGGCTACTACGAGGTTGGTGTGAACTGGGGCAGTCCGAAGAACGGGCTGCGCTACTCCTGGTACACCCCGAACTATCCTCGCACGGGCTACGCGCAGTTTTTCGACTGGATCTCCACCGGGTGCTACTATCCGAACCCCATGGAAGACGATGCCCGCATGCAGGGGCAGAATCCGCAGGCGACCGTGGAGTTTGCAGCGGGCCTCTCCAACCAGGCCGTAGCCAGCGGCGCTTTCGTCTACGCCGGAATCTACCTCCAGAACTATACGAATCGGCCGGAAGTGTTTCTGCGCGCCCTCGAAGCCTGCACCCAGCGCAGCCAGGGCTGGATGATCTTCGATCTCTCCTTCATGGACGAACAGAACCTGTGGCCCTATCTCGAAAAAGCCTATCCGTATAAGGCAATAGCGCCTCACACACTGCCGGGCCTGCTGCCTTCGGCCAGGGCGGGATTCGACATGGCGGAATAGGCTGCCTGCACGGAAAAACATTGTGAATGCTATCACAATCAAAACTATTTGCACAGAACGCTTGACAAAGCGGCAGAAGTGCGATACAATGAAACTGCACATAGGGAAGCATCCAGTTCCCCTTTCGCTCCAACTGTTTCAGGTGCCATAGGGAGCGAAGAAGCCAACAAACTTCACAGGAGGACAACCACGTATGCGATATCGAAGAGATCTCGAGTCGAGGTGTACTTACTGGAAAGGACGCGAAGGATGACGCCACCGGACTGCAGTAAATGAGGCTCGACGCACGACAGTACGCGAACTGAAGTCGCAGCAACCGACGCGAACGGGGACTACCGGAAACCGAAATCGCAAGGCAACGCGAAACGCAATGCGCGACGATACCGCGCCTATAAAATTCGCCCTGTCCTGACGTGAAAAGCGCCGCTTAACAGCACGTTTTTAATACAGCCTCCGCCCTGGAAACTCCAGGACGCCAAAATGCCCTCCTGATCTTAAACGATCCGGAGGGCGTTCTGCTGTCGCAAGGAAGCGGGGTCAGTTCCCTGGTTTGACATCCGCCTTGCCATCCGCTTTGATGCTCTTGCCGCAGAGAGGGCAGAACTGCCAGTCGCTGTCCGCACCCGCAGGCCGCTTCGCGCCATCGAAGGGGCAGAACTGCCAGTCGTCATGGAACACACGTCCGCACTTTTCGCATTTCGGCGACTCGTGCTTGTGGATCACGGTCACCTGCTGCTTACAGTGCGGACAGGTGAAGGTCGAGCGCACCTCCTTTACCTCCACGGTGCTCACGAACGTATTACTCAGATTACCCAGAGAGTACGCGACCGAATTATCGGATGGGCTGGTTTGCAGCAGGCGCGTTGTGCCCTCGAACAGCGGCAGCTGAGGTGTCAATAGGTTAGGCGTTGTCCGCTGGTTGTACTTCAGATCGAGCTTCGGGGGATTCAACAGGTAAGGCAGGGTGGAAGGTGTCTGGGATCCCGGGGCTGCATTGGGCGCGGCCTTATATTTCAGTTTAAGGTCGCTGCCCTTCAAGTTCCATCGATAGTTCGTGCCGTCGCTCGGAAACATGTTGTAGACAGGGGAGGAGCTGCTCCACTGGATAGAGTTCCGGGAAACCTTTTTGCCGAGATGGAAGACAACGCCCGCTTCTTTCGTGCTCGTTTTCCTGACAGTCTGTCGATTCCAGTTCAGCCCGGTGGCGTCTGTCAGCATATCGAGAGCCGTAGTGAGGCGGATGTTTTTCGCGACCGCTGTGACTCGGGCATCGGCAGGCACGTCGTTCTCCAGTACGAACTCCTCTTTCGTCTGCCCCGTAAGCTGCTTGATTGCCTCTGTCAAAGGCGCGTTACGCAGATTGAGATTGACGCGCAGTTGCGTCTGATCCGGTAATGTATCCAGGATGGCGGCAGGAATATACTGAGGAGGCAGCGTTAGCTGGGAGGGCATCGCCAGCAGGAAGGGGGAGCTGCTGCTGTCCACGGAAGGTTCTGTTGTTGGTTTTGGTGTCTGTGTCAGCACGAGGCGGCTGGTCTCCGGCGCTGATTTTTCGGCCGGAAGTTTTACAGGCGCCTGCTGCGCCCCCACGACGCAGGGCAGCAGCAGAGCGGTGAGAATCATTCGGAATTTCATGGTTTTGGGTTCTCCTGTTCGAAGCGTACGGGAATAAGAGCCGCAGAGACCTGCGCCTCGGCTGAGTCGGAGGCGTCGTCGGGCTGCAGGGCGAGCTGAAAGAGAGCAGGCGTCAGGACGACGGCAGCCGCCGCCGGATCGACCTGTGCCACCCAAACCGGGGTCAGCGTCTGCGTAATGACTTCATAGTGTACGGTCTCCGTTGTCCAGACGCTGGCAGCGCAGTTCGGGCGGGCGGGCAGAGGCTTGTTTTGTGCCTGTGAAAGGCGCAGAGGACGACGCAGCTCGTGATGAGCGACCCAATGCTTATGCCGAATGTGCCCGGCAGAGACGAGCCATCCGGCCATGTCGATCGGCGGCAGGAGGACAGGGGCTGTATCCAGGCGAGGCAGCGCTGGCGAGTACGGTAAGCCTGCTTTTGGCTTGGGAGGGATAGCCGCAGCCGACCCAGTCACCGGCAGGTCTTTGGAGTGACGATGCGGCATGTGCAGCCAGAGGCCGACACCCGCCAGCAGAACCAGTCCGCAGGCCGAGGCGACGAACAGAGGAAGCGGCTGGCGACGGCCGCAGTTCCGGCCGGAACGCTCATGGCGTGCCAGCGCTTCGGCAATGAGGCTGGCTGGGGCGGCAGTCTCGGATTCGTAACGGGCGGCCTCCTGCAGGGCGGCATGCACGCAGACCGTGCGCTCCGTCTCATTCGGTTTGGAAGGAAATTTCATAGTGTCCAGCCTTTAGCTTCTGTTTCGATGCGGACAGGATTTCCCAGGTCATCGAGCTGCAGATCGTTCAGTTCCTGGGCCAGTCGGCGCATACCGGCCTGCACCCGGCTGCGCACGGTGCTCTCTGCGGTGCGCTCGAGCCGCGCCACTTCCGCCAGTGAAAACTCCTCGAAGAAATGGAGCCAGATAGGAACCCGCTGCGGAGTGGGCAAAGCGGCGACCGCCTGCCGTACGCGCCTCTGCGCGGCACGGCGCTCCGCCAGCCGCTCCAGGGGCTCGGTAGCCGTCGTATCCGGCGCCTGCTCGGTCTGCCAGAACCGTATGCGCCGCCGCCAGGCCGACTTCTGATAGTCGTGCGCGGTGTTCACGGCGATCCGGCAGAGCCACGCCTCGAAAGACGCCTCGGCTCGGTAGGTGCGCACCGCGCACCAGGCCCGGACAATGGCCTCCTGCGCCAGATCGTCCCGATCCGGACCAGGCGCAATCGAACTGACGATTCGCCAGAGGCGGCTTCGACTCCGTTCGCACAGCGTCGAAAACGCTTCTTTATCGCCCGCCATCGCTCGTGCTGTCAGTTCTTGTTCGGTTTCCGCAGCGCTCACGTATCCGCCTCCACCCCTTAGACGAGACAGACAGCCCAAATCCGCGAACCCAGTCTCTGCCAAGTGAGCAGTCGTTTTCGAGTAGACTAGATGGGCATGTCGATTTTGTGCTGCTGACTTGCGATACGGTATCGATAGCAGGCAGCCCATGCAGCCGACCTTTCCAGAAGCTGCCGACGGAACGGGAAACATTTCGATGGAAGAGACGCAGAGATTAATGTCGGATTTTGAGCTGTTTTGGCGGGCTGCCGACCTTTGGATGCCCGCAGGGTACTCTCACGCCTATCAGGTGGGACTGCTGGGCGATGTGTTCCGAGGCTCAGGGAAGGCTCTGCTTGCCAGCGACCTGACTCATCTGCTGATCCCCAGCTTGTCCGCGCTAGGCATCGAGGCACGCTTTGCGCCCTTACCATCGAAAGGCCCCTATCAGGGATGGCTGCTGCCTGAAACCGACGCGATTCTGCTGTTTGGCTTCGCCCACTCTCTGGAATTTGTGCCGCCCGAGGAGATCGACGACTCCACGCCGCTGCCGACGGCCTCCGACCCACAGATCACAGCCCAGGCTCTGTATACGGCGGAGACCGCAGAGGATCTGTTTCAACAAGCCACGGTCGGTTCGGCAGAACATGACCCCTTGCTCCGAACCCGGTTTTCTCATGCCCTCTGCCTCCATTATTCTGGGATGAAAGCGCCGAACCGCAGCAGCTTTCTGGGCGCACTGCACCGCTGGCTAGCCTGGCACGCCGCCTATCCGGAACGCGCACCCAGAGAGGCCGATCTGACGGACCCTTCCTGCGGTCTTGCGGCAGCTTTCCTCTCCAAAGCAGTCGGCACACGCCATGATTTCATCTCCAATCGTCTGCGCTATGCCGCCCAATGTTTTGAGGCGGCTCAGATCGAATGCGCCTACCGGTGGCTTCAGGAGGCCAGTATCGCCGTATGGCAGCTTCCTGAAACCGCCGCAGAGGCCCTGCGCACGCCGCCGGGAGACCTGCCGCTCTCCGACGTTCTGCGACGCGAATTGATCTACCTTGCCCGTGCGGGCACACTCGCCCTGAAAACTCTCGCCGCCCGCCGTCTCACACACGAACGCCACCATCCGGACGCTCACAAAACCCTGCATCAGCTTCGTTTCGACTTGGACCCCTGGG
>JAYTGR010000246.1:0-2182 GCA_043733205.1 Chthonomonadaceae bacterium | reverse complement strand
TACAGACCGGAGGCAGCACCTACGTGGGGGGATCGTTCGATGGCGGCGGCGGAGGCGGCGGTGGTTCGATTACTATCAACGGTGGCTCGTTTTCCGGTCCAGGCACGGTTACCGTGCCCACGATTATCATCAACAAAGGTGACATCACCAACGTAGGCGTCTTCAATGTCGTCAATGTCGTCAACAATGGCGGTCATATCAACCCTGCAGGACCTTCAACCGGCAAACTCACCATCAACGGCGGCTACATACAAGCCGCAGGCGGCAGTCTGGAGATCGATCTGAACGGCTACGTCAAGGGCAAATCCTACGACTGGCTCAATGTGTCCAAGGCAGTCTCACTCAATGGGTCGCTCACAGTGGATCTCACCGCCGGGTTCACCCCCATGCTCGGGGATACCTTCACCTTCCTGAACTACGCGAGCGAAACGGGCGCCTTCTCCAGTCTGCTGAGCGACACTTCTGGATTCGACTATTCGGTCGCATACGGCGGCCAGTCGGCGGTCATCACCGTTACCGGTGTCGAGCCGGCTGCTACTCCAGAGCCGGGAACCTGGGCGCTTCTCGGCGGTCTCTGCGTGAGCGGAGCGGCGTTCCTGCGGCAGAAGCGGCGCAAAGGCGCATCCGTCGGACGGTAATGGAGTTCATGGTTCCAGATCCAATCAGAGGCATCGGATAGAATACGTACAAGCTGCCGCATGATAAGGCGCTGCCCCTATGCCGTGTTTATCCGATGCCTCAATAAGCTTTGAGCAGGCTGGCAGCATTGGCACCTGCCGCTTTTGAACGAAAGCATCCGCATTTGGCTTGACGGCTGGAGCCTTCGCCGCAACAGTTCTGTTCAAGCGCCCAACCGAATCAAACCAAAAGACAGCCCGAAAGCGAACGTTCGCTTTCGGGCTGCCAAATTATCCGGGCCATAAGGGGAGGAGCTTCTGCATCGCACCCCTTTCAGATCAGGGCTTTTTCACGGCGGGGGTGACATAGCCGAAGGCGGGGAGCACGAGCCGCTCGCCATCCTGGGTCGTGAGGATCAGCTGGGTCTGCAGGGCGCCGGGAGGAGCTTTCGCATTGAGCGTCACTTCCAGCAGCCGCATCGGCGGCAGCTTCTGCGGGGCCGCCGGATCCTGTTTGGGGCGCTCCGGAACGCTCACCTTCGCCGTGACCCACACCGAAGGCGAGGAGACTTTGAGGTTCTGAAACGCCTCATCCGTCTTTCCGACCAGCGTGATGCGGCGGGTCGGGCTGTCGCCCTGCGTGACGGCTCCGAACACGATCGAGCCTGGCCGGGCCGTCACCTTGCCGTAAATCTCCCCGGTCACATTGGCAGTCAGCGCGCTGAGGAAGGTCGCCGCTGTCTCCGCTGCCGTGTGGGTATTGTTTTTGTTGGCGACAGCGGCGCTCTTGAGTGGCACGAACGAGAGTGTGCCGCTCAGAACCCCCAGCGTCGCCTTCGGTGCGAGGGTGATCGTATAGGTGCGCAGCACCGAATGCCCGTCGCCGCCCGGAAGGGGGGAATCGGCCGGAGCGGCCGGACCGATCTGAACATCGGGATTGGAACTGACGAGCCGCACCCCGCCGACCGCTTCGAGGAGCCGCTTGTCCAGCGTGACTGAGAGCGTCTGCGCAGGGGTGTCTCCGGCCTGCAGGCGCCCGAACTCCACCGCAGGCGGATCGAAGGTGAGGACGCCCTCGATATTGGCGTCGAGACGGATGGCGAAACTGGGAACGGTCTCGCCCGGCATCATCACCCACAGGAACTTTCGGATCGGCCCCGGCGCCAGCTTGGTCGTATCGACCGCCGTTTTGATCTCGACCTGTCTGCCGGGCAAAAGCATAAACCCGGTCGACTCTTTGCCATTCGCCACCAGAAGGCCGCTGGTGCAGCCGCAGGAAGACTGGATATGATCGATCATCACCGGCACCTTGCCCTCGTTGCGCAGGGCGAACGTATGGGTGAGAACCGGGCGCAGAAAGCGGTCCGCCGTCCCGAAGCTGTAGATCGCGCCAGCGGGAGGCGCCATTCGGAGATCTTTCTCTGCCATGACATTGAGCAGGACGCCCCGATCCGCTCCCGCCGGTTTCTGCGCGGAAAGCGGGGCGCTGTCCTGTGCTGCAGCGTCTCCACCCCCCAGCAGTACCGCTCCCAGCAGTACCAGACTCCAGAGCGCGTGTCCCCGCA
>JAYTGR010000245.1:0-6250 GCA_043733205.1 Chthonomonadaceae bacterium | reverse complement strand
CCATGCGCAGGGCCAACGGGTGTCTCCGCGCCTCCGGCCTGTCTGCCGACCAGCCGCCCCGTCCCCGAAGTTTTCGGTTCCGAGGAAAACCCGACTCACAACCCCGCACTCATTTCAAACATTAGCCCGTAAAGTCTCCTGGGAGGTCTGTTTTGACTGGTAATCAGAATAGGATAATGCTTGCTGTTATCCTGGTCTTGACGGTTTGCGCCGCTGTGATCTCTTTTAATAACCGACTGTTCGGCGTGGACATCGCGCCCAAGTACGGCCTTGACATCAAGGGGGGCGTGCGCATCATTCTGCGCGCCAAGACCGAACAGTACAAGGGCGGCAAGTGGACCCCGGAAAAACTGGAGGCCATCCGCAGCATTCTGGAAAAGCGTGTCAATGCGACCGGCGTTGCCGAACCGCTTCTCATCACCAAGCAGCCGGATCAGATCATTATCGAGATGCCCGGTCTGCGGGACGAGGTGGAGGCGCTCAAACGGATTCAGTCGACGGCCAATCTCCAGTTCTACTGGCTGCCGCAGCTCGGCAACAAGAACAACACCCGCTCCGCCATCTGGCGAGTGGAGGAAGTTCCCGATCCCAAGACCGGCGGCAAGAACGATGTGATCGTCGATGCCGCCACCAACCAGCCCATCTCCGAAGCGATCCTGGCCGAACAGGTTTTCAGCAAAGAGCCGCTTGTCGAAGGGAAAGATCTGCTTCCCAATGCGGAGGCGACCATTCAGGGCACCGGCGCGCCCATCATTCAGTTTGAATTCAATTCGCAGGGCGGAGCCATCTTCGAGGAGTTCACACGCGTTCCCTCGCATCTTGGCGACTACCTCGCCGTGTTTCTGGACGGCAAACTTCTGACCGCACCGACGATCAATGGGCCGATCCCCGGCAAGGGCATCATCGAGGGCAACTTCACCCTGGAAAGCGCGAAATCCCTGGCCGAACAGCTGAACGCCGGCGCGCTGCCGGTGCCGCTGCAGGTGCTGGAAACCCGTAAACTTGAAGCCACGCTCGGAGCTGAGGCCGTGAAGGCTACCACCCTTGCCGGCGCTGTTGGCTTGGGCCTGGTGCTGATCTTCATGCTGGTCTACTATCGCCTGCCCGGCGCACTGGCCGATGTGGCGCTGATTCTCTACACGCTGTTCTCGTTTTCGCTGTTCAAACTCTGGCCCGTCACACTGACGCTGCCGGGGATCGCCGGGTTCATTCTCTCGATCGGAATGGCAGTCGATGCCAATATCCTGATCTTCGAACGGGTCAAGGAAGAGTTGCGGAGCGGGAAAACCCTCCGCGCCTCCATCGACGCCGGCTTCAAACGCGCCTTTACCGCCATCTCCGACTCGAACGTCTGTACGCTCATCACCTGTTCCGTCCTCTACTACTTCGGAACCGGCCCGATCAAAGGCTTCGCGCTGACCCTCGGCCTCGGCGTTGCGATCAGCATGTTCACCGCCATCACCGTGACGCGCACCTTCCTGTTCGCGCTCGTCGGCCTTGGCTTCGCGCAGAACCCCTCCGCCTACGGCCTCAGCACCCAGTGGCAGCCGAAACTGCGGGTCATGAGCCGCAAGATGTTCTGGCTCGGGCTCTCCGGCATCGTCATCATCCCCGGTATGATCTTCTGGGCGATGGGCGGCATCAAGAAAAGCATCGATTTCCAGGGCGGTACGGAACTGAATATCCCGTACGCCACGCGCCACACCTCCGATCAGATCCAGAAAGCGCTGGTCAGTATCGACCCGCGCTATGCGGACAGCCGGGTGGTGGTCAGCGAAGACCCGAACTCTAAGCCAGCCTTCGTCACCACGATCAGCCTGACGATCGAGGAGCGCGCCAAAGTCATTCACGAACTCATCGCGAAGGTCGGCCCGCTGGCGCAGGGACGCGGGGAGCAGGACGTCGCCTACTCCGATGTGAGCGGAACGATCAGCCAGGAACTGACCATCGACGCCATCAAGGCGGTACTGGTCGCCTCGGTGCTGATCGTGCTCTTCCTGGCGTTCCGTTTCTCCATCGGCGGCTTCAAAGAGGGGCTGAAATACGGCCTCTGCGCAGTGGCAGCACTGCTGCACGATGTCCTGGTCGTCTGGGGCGCGTTCGCCATTATGGGCTATATCTTCAAATGGCAGATCGACAGCCTGTTCGTTACGGCCATGCTGACGGTCATAGGCTTCTCCGTCCACGATACGATCATCGTGTTCGACCGGATGCGTGAGAATCTGCAGCATCGCCTGAAGGGTGAAAACTTCAGCGATCTGGCCGACCGCAGTATCGATCAGACCATCGCCCGGTCGCTGAACACCTCGTTTACAGTCATCCTGACGCTGTTCGCCCTGTTCTTCTTCGGCGGCGCCATCATCCACCAGTTTATCGGAGCGCTGCTGATCGGTATCATCAGTGGAACCTACTCCTCGATCTTCAACGCCAGCGTGCTGCTGGTGCTGTGGAAACAGCAGGACTCCGGCGGTATCCTGGCGACATCGGGCGCTCTGAGCGGCCCGAAGAGCGGCCTGACGGCGCGGCCCAGCATACTGCTGCCCGGCGACCGCCCACTGGTGACCCTCCCCCGTGCGTCCTCCGCTGCCGGCTTCAGGCCGGAGGGTGGGGACGAGGAGACGCCGTCTGGGCCGTCGAAACCCGGCACCGTACGCCGCCAGCCAGTGCGCCGCCGCCGCATGTAGCACGGGGCTGCAGTGCCGAGTCGGTTCCGGCGCGATGGCCGCATTACAGGCGGCTGCAAGGATAAAGAAGCATGGCGGGTTGGATCAATCGTTCGGAGGGCCTGGTGAACGGGGTGTGGCGGCTCTTGTGGCGGCTCGCCCTGGTTGCGGCTCTGCTCTACGCCTGCTATCGCCTCCGCACCATCTTCACTACTCTGCTGGTCGCCGCGATCATCGCCTATGTGCTGGATCCGCTGGTGGAGTGGCTGGTCGGCCGCGCGCGCTTCGTGCAGGTGCATGCCGCATTCGCCAACGCCGTCAACGGATTCAAAGCCGCGATTATCCGCCGGCCTGCAGTGCGGGTCAAATCTCCGAAAAAGCACGCGCTGCGTGCCTATGCCACCCTCTATGTCTTTCTTCTCACCGTGCTGATCGTCTGGCAGGGAGCCAAACTGGTCATCACGCCGTTTGTAGAGGAGTTCAGGAGCGTTACGGCCAAAGACCCGCTCTCCGGCAAGAGCCAGCTGCAGAGCCTGTCGGAAGACGCCCTGCGCCGCTACGATCTGGCCGTGCCGGACGGCATGAAATCCGACAAAGTGCTCGGTAATATCAAGAAGAGCAGTCTGGGCGAACGTCTGGTCGAGCCGGGGCAGGAAGTGCTGCGGCGGGTCGCGGAGAGCCTGAAGAGCATCGTCGAGATCGTTCTGCTGCCGGTGCTGGCTTTCTATTTTTTGATCGACGGCCGCAAACTCAAACATGAGTTCGTCGCGCTGGTGCGCAGACCCTATCTGCGGGATACGCTGTTCCTGCTGCGGGAGTTCAACCGCATCATGCGGGACTTCGTCTATGGGCAGTTTATTCTCTGCGTGCTGGCAGGGGCCGTCGTCTGGCTCGGTCTGGCGGCGCTGGGAGTCAAGTATCCCATCACGATGGGCGTGCTGGCGGGCATCACGCGCGCTATCCCGATCATCGGGCCGATCATAGGCGGCATTCCTATTATTCTGCTCACCTGGGTTACCAAGGGCACCACAACCGCTCTGGCGGTGCTGGGTTTCTTCACCCTGCTGCATCTCATCGAGAGCAAGTTCATCATGCCGATGCTCATCGGTGACCGTATGGAACTGCATCCGATCATCATCATTCTGGTGCTGCTGATTGGCGGCGAGGCAGGCGGCATCCTGATCGGTGGGCAGCTGGGCGCCCTGCTGGGGATGTTTTTCGCTGCGCCCATCGCCTCGCTGGTGCGGATCATCATACGGCGCTACTGGCTGCATCTGCGCCATGAGCCGCCCGCTCGGTCGTCGATGACGGCAGCCGCACCGAGAGAGCCCGCGCGCACTCCGATCGCAAAAACAGCGGAATAAGCGTTTTTCAAAGCGGCTCAAAAGAGGGCTGACGGCTCTTTTTTGGAGATACTGCCACTTTATCTGAATTTTCCGGGTGAATCGAGTCTCAAACACTGCGAATCATGCTATAATAGCAGGGGCAACAGTGGGGTTCCGCCTCTTCGAGGCAGAATGAAACGGTTTCACACCTCGATCTCCTCGAAAAGAAGGATTCCGTTCTCTGAAAGAAGGATTCCTGCGGAGTACGTTAGAATTGTCTTCACCGTTATCGCTTTTTTATCCCAGTATTGTTCCTATCCGGGCCGGATTATCCCTGCCCAGTATTGTCAACCCGCCGCGGACGCCGACCGGCAAGGAGACCGGCGCCTTTGCTGCGCTGAGAGGAGTGGATCGTAATTATGTCTGACGAGATGGTTCTGGAATCGACGGAGACGGCAAGCACGTCGCCGATTGAGGATGGTCATCCGCACCATCCCGGCGAACCTGTACCCGCCGCACCCGCGACGACCGAAGAACCGGCTCCGGCGCAGCCCACCGCACCCGCGATTGAAACGCCCGCGCCGCCTGTCGCGGAAGAGCTCACCACCCAGGATGAGGATGAAGAGCGTTACAGCATGGCCGCATTCGGCCAGCTGCAGCAGCTTCAGCGGGACACCGTCGTAGACGGAATGGTGATGCGCGTTGACCGTGAAGGGGTGCTGGTGGACGTAGGCGCAAAGTCCGAAGGCATTATCCGACTCAATGAACTCTCACGCGAAGCCGGGCCGAACGTCAACCCGGAAAGCATCGTGCAGGTCGGCGACAAGATACGTGTCTATGTGCTGGAACCGGAGAATCAGGAGGGTATCCCTGTCCTCTCTAAAAAGCGAGCCGACTTCGAACAGGCCTGGGTCAAGGTCCAGGCGGCCAAAGAGAGCGGCGAGACCATTACTGCTATGGTGCAGGAGCGGGTCAAGGGCGGGCTGGTCGTGGACCTGGGTATTCGTGGCTTTGTCCCCGCGTCCCATGTCGGCAACGGCAGCCTGAAGACGAACCTCGACAAGTATGTCGGGCAGTCGATTCCGCTCAAGGTCATCGAGGTGGATAAAGAGCGCCGCAAGGTGGTTCTTTCCAACAAGCTGGCAGTGGTCGAGGAGCGCGAGAGCCGCAGTCATGAGACGAAGCTGTCGCTCGCCCCGAATCAGACCCGACGCGGCACGGTGCGACGCCTGACCAACTACGGGGCGTTCATCGACCTCGGCGGGATCGACGGCCTCCTGCACATCTCCGAGATGTCCTGGACTCGTATCAACGATCCCAAGGAAGTTCTGCGCGAAGGTCAGGAACTGGACGTCCTGATCCTGAAAATGGACCTGGAGAACAACCGTGTCTCCCTGGGCCTGCGTCAGATCCTCCCCGATCCGTGGGAAGACATCAAGAAGAAGTACAACGAAGGCGATACGATCGTCGGCACCATTACACGCATCGTGCCTTTCGGCGCTTTCGTGCAGGTGGATGGCGTCGAGGGTATCATCCCACAGTCGGAACTGCCTCGCAGCCGCCCCGGCAAGGGAGCGCCGCCTCTGAATGCCAACGAAGAGGTCACGGTCAAGCTGATCTCTCTGCGGCCGGAAGAGCGCAAAATGACGCTCTCCCTGCGCGCACTGCAGCCACCGGAAGAGCGGGACGCTCCTGCACAGCCACGTGAACCGCGTGAACCCGCCGCTGGCGGGGGAAATGCGGCAGCGCCGGCAGCGGGCGGCCGCGAACGCGAGAACAAACGCGGACGCAATGACCGCACCGAGGATCGGGACGACTTCAACCGCTTTGCAGGCGGGGGCGGCGGGCAGGACATGCGCTTCAATCAACTGGGCGAAGCGTTTGCCGCCGCGAAACGCAATGAGCGGAAGAAACATCGGCGCGACACCGTGGAAGAAGAGGATGGCTTCGAGGATATCGGAGACATCGAGGAGATCGAAGAGGTCGAAGAGACCGAGCCGACTGCAGAGACGGCTGCCGAAGAGACGCATGACGAGGCTGCCAAAGAGTAGCCTGAACACCCTCGGAGGGGAAAGGGCTGCCAAGCAGTCCTCTCCCCTCCTTTTCTCATTCCTGCCCCCTGGAACCCTCTCACATGCCCCTTATAGGCCTCACGGGCGGTATTGCCACCGGTAAGAGCGCCGCAACCCGCCTGCTGGCGCTGCGAGGCGCTGTGACGTTCAGCGCAGACGAAGCAGCCCGGGCCGTTCTCGTTCGCAATGG
>JAYTGR010000244.1:0-6263 GCA_043733205.1 Chthonomonadaceae bacterium | reverse complement strand
TTTTGCTTCATTGCTCTGGTCTCCTGGTATATAGATGGGGAGGCATATTCGATTTGTATAGAAGAATCGCGTTCTGCTGTCTGCTGCATAGTTTGTTTAACCTCGGACGATTCTGGATTTGGCATGGGAGCTTTCTCTATTGTATCGCACTCATCCGTAAAAATCATCTGCGAAACGGCATACTTTGTCTTGTCTTCATCGACAGCTGAGGGAGATATTGCAGTCTGGAGGGTGGTATGCAGTCTACAGGGTGACGAGGCCGCGCCGGGCGCCCTGCGTGACGGCTTCGGTACGGCTGTTGGAGTTGAGCTTTGCCAGGATAGAAGCGACGTGGAATTTCACAGTGTGCAGACTGATCGAGAGGCGGGCCGCGATGTTTTTGTTGGGGAGACCCTGCGCCATGAGCTGAATGACTTCCCGTTCGCGGGGCGTCAGGGTTTCGTCGGGTAAGAGGCTCGCTTCGGAAAGCGGCGAGACGAAGGGCAGGGGCGGACAGAACGATGGAGCCAGCAGCCGGTCGAGCACGACCAGGCCGGCGGCGACGGCCCGCACGGCTCCCGCGATCTCCTCGCCATCCGCCTCTTTGCGCAGATAAGCCCATCCGGACAGATCGCTGCCTGCCAGCTCGCGGTATCCTGTCTCGCCATCTCCCAGCAGCACCAGCGCGGCGCCGTTCTCCGCTGCTGCCGCGACGATCTCCGGACCGTCGGCCGGCGTGTAGTCGCACAGGACGACTGCTGCCGACATTTCGGAGAAAATGCGCGCCAGATCGCTGCTGCCCCCCACCTCCCCGACGACCCGGCAGTCTGCGGACTCTGCCAGCAGAGTCCGCAGTCCCGCCCGAACCGACGAATAGGGAGCCACAATCAGAACATCTATCATATTGCCGTTTCCCGTAAATCTGTCTATTCGGAGGCTTCGGCTCCGAGTATAACCGCGATGTGGAACAGTTCGCCGCCGCGCAGAAGATGCATCTGGACCGGACGTCCGGCGGCCTGCGCGCGCAGATAACGGCGCAGGTCGTTCACATCCGCCACGGTGCGGTCATCGAGGCCGAGCAGGGTATCGCCGAGCATGAGGCTGCCCTTATCGGCCGGCCCGCCCTCTTCGATACCGACGAGCATCAGCGCGTATGCCTGCTGCAGCCCGAGGCGTGTACGCACGCTCTCCGGCAGCGTCACGGCCTGGGTGCGGATACCGAGGTAGCCGCGCTGGACACGGCCGCGCGCCAGGATGGCTTCCACGACATGCGCCACCGTCGGCGTGCCCAGCGCGACGCTGCGGCCGCGCCCATAGTTCAGATTGCACAGTCCGATCAGCCTGCCGCGCATATCGACCAGCGGGCCGCCGGAGAAGCCGGGATAGAAGGTCGCGTCGGTATGCAGAATATACTCCGGGTTGCCGCCGCTCTGCGTCTCGACGCGGGCGTTCAGCAGGCCGAGCGTAACTTCGAGGCCATGTGTGCCCGGCCGGCCCAGGGCCAGCGCAAACTGTCCGGCTTTCGCATCCGTCGGCCCCGCGAGTTCGATGGCGGGCAGACCCGTCGCCTCGACCTTCAGCACAGCCAGATCGGTATCGTGGTCGCGGCCGATCAGGGCGGCGATGTGGCGGGAGCCATCGGCCAGTTCGACAGCCAGATCGTCGTCGCGCTCGACACCGTGCGAGGTCGTCACCACGACGCCCTCCGCCGACCAGAGGGTTCCTGTCGCCGTCAGACGGGTGCCGTCGTCCACACGCACCACCGTCGGCGCGATACGCTCCACCAGGCCCGCAAGCTCCGAGGAGAGGCTCTGGAGCAGAGTATTGGTTGTTTCGGTTGTCATGATCGATGCTCCTTCATTCTGTCAGCACGCCGCGACTCACTCTCTTAACGTTTCGATAACATCCGGTGTTCGCGACTATGCCAATAGGATACAGGAGAGGGAGGGCAGCGCACATCGCCCGGAGGAACGGTTTCCCCTCCTGCTCCAATGGGCAGGGACTCGCGTGTGCAGCTTGGGTTTGCCGCCCGTAAACGAGCGGCCTGTCTTTCGTAAAGCCCCTGAAGGGGCTTCGGATGGCTGAAAAAGAAAGCAATCTCCCAATAGAAAATCCGATGAATAACGGGAGGCTACCGAAAAAGGCCCGTAGTGGTGTAAACTGTTCGCTAGCCACTGCAAATCGCGTAGACAAACTATTCCTCGGATTATCTAATAGCAGCATTGTTAACTTGACCACGCAAGCCTATGAACTGCTCACATCGGCCCCAGGGCCGTTCACGGTCCTTGCTAAAGACAGACCGCTCCTTCAGGGGCGGGCATCCAGTTGACTTCCCGCAGGTTCCTGCCGTACAATACGTGCTGTGCACTTATTGTATGTGCTGTGCATATAAGGCTTGCAGAAACGGACAGAATGCTGTCTGGAAGCCCCTACATTCTGTTTGCTGCCGAGGATACGATGAAATACGCCGCTCCGCCTTATATGAACGATGTGCTGCCCTATCCGCCCCCGAAAGACAGCTGGCTGCATACGGCGCTCTGGCGTTATGTCGAAACCGTCTTTCGGGACACCTGCCGTCGGTACGGCTATCGGGAGATACGGACGCCGATACTGGAGCAGACGGACCTTTTCAAGCGCAGTATCGGAGAAGAGACGGACATCGTCTCCAAAGAGATGTTTACGTTTATCGACCGGGGCAATCGCAGCCTGACGCTGAAGCCGGAGGGGACGGCTCCCACCGTGCGCGCCTGTCTGGAACACAAGCTTTTCGCCGCGCACCCGGTGCTAAAACTCTACTATGTCGGGCAGAACTTCCGCTATGAGCGCGGGCAGAAGGGGCGCTACCGCCAGCACCAGCAGCTGGGCGTCGAGGTGTTTGGCGCCTCCGATCCTGCCATCGATGCGGAAGTCATTCTGCTGGCGATGGAGTTCTACCGGGCGCTGGGCGTGGTCGATCAGGAGCTGCGCATCAACTCGGTCGGCACTGCCGCCTCGCGGCCTGCCTATCGCGAAGCCCTGCGCGACTACGTGCGTCCGTTCCTTGCGGAGATGAGCGAGGAAGGGCGGGCGCGCTTCGAAGCGAACCCGCTCCGCATGCTCGATACCAAGGATGAGAACGATCTGCGCCTGCTGGCCGCAGCGCCGCGCCTCGTGGACTTTTTGGACGAGGAGAGCCGCATTCATTTCGAGACTCTGCAGGCCTATCTGACCACTGCCGGCGTGTCCTACAGCATCGATCACCGCTTGGTGCGCGGTTTCGACTACTACTCGAAGACCTGTTTTGAAATCGTCGGGACGAAGCTGGGTTCGCAGAACGCTCTGGGCGGCGGGGGACGTTACGATGGCCTGGTAGAGGAGTGCGGCGGTCCCTCGACACCCGGCATCGGTTTTGGGCTGGGCATCGAGCGCTGTCTGCTGGTGCTGGACGCGCTTGGAATCACCCCCCCCCTGGAAGACGAGCGGCCTCTCGTCTTTCTCGTCACGCTTGGCGAGGAGGCGAAAGTGCGGCCTGCAGCGGTCAGGCTCCTCGCCGAACTCCGCGCGGCCGGCATCGCCGCCGACATGGACTATCGCAGCCGCAAATTCGGCCCGCAGGCCAAACGCGCCGATGAACTGGGCGCGCGTTATCTGCTGGTGCTGGGGGAAGGGGAGCTGGAGCGCGGTGTCGTCGGCCTGCGCGACCAGGCCACCAAAGAGCAGACCGATGTGCCGCTCGCCGAGGTCATCGCCCGTCTGCACCAACTCTGCGCGCTTTAACGCTGCGCTTTGGCGGCGGCGACCCGTTTCAGCAGCGCTTCCGCCTTCTCTTCGGCGACGAAGAAGGCGTTGCCGGTAGAAGGCGCGGGATCGGTCAGCTCCGAGGGAAGCAGGGCGTCGGCGAAAGCGAAGGCGCGGTACCGGCGCTCTTTGAAGAAGGCATAGACATCCAGAAACGAGTGCCCGAACTTCGGCATAAGGCCCGAGTTGAACTCCCCGTAAATGGCGGGCCGATGCGCGGTGATAAAGCCTGCGGCTCCCTTCAGAAACAGCATTTCCGCGCCTTCGATGTCCACCTTCATAAAATCCACTTTGGCGATTCCCTGCGCCGCCGCCAGAGTGTCGAGGCGGGTCAGCGTGCAGGAGACGCGCGTAAAGCCCTTTTCATCTCCGACGATTTCGCTTGCGATCGCGTTGCCGGTCTGCGCCCCATGCCGGGTCTCCAGCGAAATCTCCAGTGTGCCTTCGTGGTCGCCGAGTGCGACGTTGCAGGCGCGGGCGATCTTTTCCAGTCCGTTGAGCTTCATATTGGCAGTCAGGCGCTCGTAGTTCGCTTTGATCGGCTCGAAGGAGATCAGTTCGCCGCTTCCCAGAGCCGTCAGATGACAGCCTATCGGGATCGAGATCAACCCGACATTCGCACCCACATCGAAGACGGTATCGCCGGGCTGTATGCATGCCCGAAAGAATTCGACATCGTCTTCATCGAATTCGCCATTCCAGAAGGGGCCGCCTTCGGTGCGGCTGCGCGGATCGAGCAGCATCCGATGTCCGGCGCGCATCGGCACTTCCGTCACCGTGGCGTTAGAAGACGGGATCAGATGGTCGGTTATCAGCCTGCCGACGACGGCTTTATTGCGACCGGGCGGGAGCAGCCGCGCGAACTTATTCAGACTGGCCAATAACGGCATATATTTCCTCACTTCAGGGGATTTGTCAGCGACAACCGCCTCGATTTTACCCCACAGCGCCCCCCTTTCGTCAAAGAGACACGAATGTATGGAGAGTGTATCGAGAGTATCAGCGGAGGTTCAGGGACGTCGGTTTACACAGGCCGCTTGTTTTTGCTATACTCAGAGAGCAAAATTTATGCGAGAGAAAAATTTATGAGCGCAATCGAAACAACCTCTCCCGTTAGTATGATGGAAGCAGTAACGATTTCCCGAACGCCCCCAAAGCTCTCCTGGCGTATTCCGGAGATCGACGGCGTCCGGGCTCTGGCGATGCTGATGGTGTTTACCTATCATGTCTGGGAAAACGGAGATTCTCCCCGGCATATCATCCACCTTCTCGGCCTGAATATCGATCTTTTCGGAATGTTCAACCAGTTTCCGGCCGGCGTGGATATGTTTATGGTGCTGAGCGGCTTCTGCCTCTTCCTGCCGATCTGTAAGCGCGAGGGCGCTCCTGTCGGCTGGGACTGGAAAGACTATGCGCGCAGGCGTGTGCAGCGCATCGTTCCTACCTACTATATCGCCATTATGTTCGCGACGCTCCTGCCCTATGTGCTGGTGGTCCTGTTCCACCTGCTGCACCAGAAAGCCAACTGGCCACCGCACCCCTCGGCCATGCAGTTTCTCACGCATATGACTTTTACCCACACGCTTTTTCCGGGCACCTGGTCGGGCATCTGCGGGGCGTTCTGGTCGCTGGGACTGGAAGCGCAGTTCTATCTGGTTTTCCCGCTGGTCATCTGGGCCTATGCGAAGTATGGAATTCGCGTCACCGGCGCGATGGTGCTGATTTCCGTCCTCTATCGACTTATCGGCGCAAAAATTGTGGATCCAAGCTGGACATCCCAGTTCCTGCTCGGTATCTTCTTCCTGGGGCGCTGGATGGAGTTCGCGCTGGGAATGCTGGCGGCGTATACGGTCGCGGCCTACAGGCGGCAGGATCGGACCCGGGCGGGGTGGGAGGGAACGCTGGCGATCGCCGGCGCTGTCGGCCTGTACGCTCTCGCCACGAGTCCGCTGGTGAACTCTCTGTGGGCCTTCCCTGCCCGGGAACTGCTGCTGGGCATCGCGTATGCCGTGCTTATGACGGCCCTCTGCATCACGGCGACCCCCCTGCGCAGACTGTTTGCCAGCAAACCGATGGTCACGCTGGCGCTCTTCTCGTACAGTCTCTTCCTGATCCATCAGCCGCTCGCCTACTACCTCTCGGAGATGTTCAAAAAAGTGCTGCATGTCGGCGGTGAAAAACGCTTCCTGCTGCTGATGAGCGTCGGGTTCCTGTTGATTGTGGGGATCTCGTATCTGTTCTTCCTGCTGTTCGAAAAACCGTTCCTGCCCAAACGCGCCGATGCGGCCCCGAAACCCCAGGAGGCAGCTTGAGCCTCCTGCTGATCTATCAAAGCCTGATCACGGCGCTGGTGCTGGGGTTTGTCGGGATGGTCGCGCGCAATCTGCGCGACTATGCCCCGGCCCCAGACGGGGCTGTACCGCCCCGCCCGGAAGAGACGCTGTACGTGCTGATTCCGGCACGGGATGAGGCGGAAAACATTGCGGAGTGTGTGGAGGGCTGGCTGC
>JAYTGR010000243.1:0-2199 GCA_043733205.1 Chthonomonadaceae bacterium | reverse complement strand
TCGCGGAGGACATCGCCAGCCCGACAAACCCGCTGACCGCGCGTGTGCTCGTCAACCGTGTCTGGCTCGGACATTTTGGTTTTGGCATCGTGCGCACTCCGAGCGATTTCGGCATGCGGGGCGAACCGCCCACGCATCCCGAACTGCTGGACTGGCTGGCCTCCGAATTCGTCGCGCCGGAAGGACTGGGCGACAAGTACGCCTGCGGATGGTCGATCAAGCGCCTGCACCGCATGATGCTGCTCTCCAGCGCGTGGCAGCAGAGCAGCGAGGGAGATGCGCACAAGGCTCTGGTCGATCCGGAGAACCGTCTGCTGGCGCATCAGAACCGGCAGCGTCTCGATCTCGAATCGATGCGCGATTCGCTGCTCGCCGTCGCAGGCGACATGGATACGAAGATCGGCGGCCCAGCGGTGGAACTGACCACGGCCCCCTACACGAAGCGCCGGACGGTCTACGGGTACATCGACCGTGCCAACCTGCAGAACTTCTATCGGTCGTTCGACTTTGCCAGCCCGGACGCCAGCAGCGCCCAGCGCTACCATACCACCGTGCCGCAGCAGGCGCTCTATATGATGAACAGTCCGTTCGTCGTGGAAGAGGCCAGGGCGCTGCTGCATCGGCCGGAGGTGACTGCGGCCAAAGACGATGCGCAGCGTATCCGCACGCTCTATCGCCTGCTCTATCAGCGCCTGCCATCGCCGGACGAGACAGCGGCGGGTCTGAACTTCCTCAAAGCCATCGCGGAGATCAAGCCGTCTCAGACTGCGCTGATCTCGATCTCCTCGGCTCCCGCGCCTGTGGGCCTGACGCCCTGGGAAGAGTACGCGCAGACTCTGCTGATGACCAACGAGTTCAACTTCGTGGACTGATCCCTGCGGACCTGGTTCGACCGGACAAAATGAGAGGACGTCCCGCCTGTGGGTCTGCACAGGGAGCGTCCTCTTCTTTAGTGTCGTCGTGATTTTTACGCTGAAGCGTGCAATCGTCGATTGCGGGCGGGGTTAGTTTGCCGGCAGGGAGACGTTGGCGGCCTGACGTCCTTTGTCCGTTTCAATGGACTCGTAGACGACATCCTGTCCCTCTCGCAGCGACTTGAATCCGGTCATGGTGATGACCGAATAGTGAACGAAGACGTCCACTCCATCCTCCGCTTCAATGAAGCCGTATCCTTTGGCGTCATTGAACCATTTCACTTTACCCAGTGATGTTTCCACTACTCCTCCGTACTTCCCCCGCCAAAAGCGGGTTACAACGTGCCGAGATCGTTGTCTCGACTTAAGACGACACCGAACATAGTCAGCTTCGATAGCGGCAGCACCACCCCCTGAGCTGGTTCGGAACAATCACACAAATTCTGTGCCTTGCATGAACTGTGCCAGATCGCACGAAATGCCATATAAAGCAAAAAAATGCGTATTATTTGCCTGATTTGGCTGTCTCTGCGCTCGCAAAGGCGGGAATTCCACTGCAAAGCGAGCAAAAAAGGCGCCTCTTCATAAAGTTAGTCTCTGTGCAGAGGGAAAACGATGTGCAGGGCGAATTAAGGATCAGGAGGAATGGGTGAGGAGAAATTCGTCTGTTAGGAGACAGCAAAATGCCCTGTAAGAAATCTTCTCACAGGGCGTTTCGATTGTCGAGGGCACCTTCAAAACCGAGAAGGTTTCAGGCGGAGGCGGCTTCGACAGGGGCTTCTTCGACGGGAGCGGCTGCCGGGATCGGGTAGACGCTGACACGCCGTCGGCTTTTGGCGCCTTCGAAGGTCACGACGCCGTCGATCAGCGAGAAAAGCGTATAGTCCCGGCCCATACCGACGTTGGAGCCGGGATGCAGAGGCGTACCGCACTGGCGCACCAGAATGTAGCCTGCCTTCACGACCTGACCGCCGTACTGTTTGACGCCGCGTCGCTGGGGATTACTGTCGCGACCGTTGCGCGAACTTCCCACGCCCTTTTTATGTGCCATCGTCTGTATCTCCTCGGAAAAAGTGGTTGTGCAAACGCGAACTAACCCTCGATGCTGGTGATCTTGAGTATGGTCTGCGACTGGCGATGTCCGTAGCGGTGATGCTGCCCCTTCTTCGGGCGATACGTGAATCCGTTGATCTTCTTGCCCCGGCCCTGCTCGATAATGGTCGCGACAACCTTGACACCGGTAAGGGTGGGCGCGCCAACGCGCATACCGGCGTCGTCACTCAGC
>JAYTGR010000242.1:0-6283 GCA_043733205.1 Chthonomonadaceae bacterium | reverse complement strand
TGGCGATCGGTTTCGGGGCTCAGAAGCTGGTCAAGGATGTCATCTCGGGGTTTTTCATCATCATCGACAATGTGTTCGTCGTCGGGGATACGGTCTCTATCGGAACCGTGACAGGGCAGGTAATCGAGATGGGGATGCGTGTCACCAAGATTCAGGATGCGGCCGGCAAGGTCTACATTCTCGCCAATGGCGACATCGGCACGGTCACCAATCTGTCACGCCATCCGGTCGAGGATTTTATCGAAGTGACCATCGCTCCTGCCGCTGACCTGGGCAGGGTGTACGAAACCATCGATACGGCCGGAAAGACTCTTTTCGCGCAGGTCGATACGCACCATCTGAAAGCGGCCCCGCATATTCTGGGCATCTCCGCCTTCAGCGCGACAGTCGTGACGCTGCGCATCGGCGTCACCTCCGATCCCCGCGATCTCCCGGCAGAACAGATGCGCGTCCGCGCCGCCATCCGCGACGCTCTGCTCACGGCCCAGATCCCTCTCGCCTGACCGGCGGCCGTATGGTGGCTCTGAATAGATGAGGCAAGTGCGTTGAGGAGGGGGCTTACGTGTTTGACGATAACCCTCCTCGTTCGGCCCCATCTAGAGAGTTTTGACGCTGCGGGCGGAGAGCCGGTTTTATTTTCCGCCCACAGGTGAGGTTCTACATCCGGTTTGCTGCGAACTGTCGGATCACTTCCGGTGCGGAGGTGTCGAAGCCGACGATGTCGAGCATTCCGGCGTCGTTCGGGTCGGCGATCGTGAAGCCGTTCGATACCATCCCGACCACGACCAGCCGCGCTGCGATCCCTGTCTTCTCGCGATAGTCGCGCAGCGCCTGCGCCGGATGCACGTCGCCGAACCAGGTCTCGCTGTCGGTATAGACCACGAAGGTGTCGGCCTGAACGCGGTTCTTCAGCGCCCAGCGCATCGGCAGCGAGCAGTCGGTGCCGCCGAAGCGCAGTCCGCTGGTCACCTTCAGGACGTCGTCCAGCCGGTGATTCCGCGTGAGCGAGAGCGGTGTCATCTTATCGCAGAACGCCACGCTTTCGACCTGCGGCTCGGCCTTGCAGGTGACCATGGCCATCGCCGCCGCCGCCTCGCGGGGCGTCAGTCCCGGCACACCCGCGACCTGTCCCATCCCCATCGAGCCGGACACATCGAGTGCCAGCACCCAGCGCCCACCGGCGCTCTCGACATTTCCGAACGACAGATAGAAGGCTCTATCGAGCGCTTCGAGGACATGCGGCACGACGATCCAGGGGCTGCCGCCGCGCGGGCCAACTCCCTGCCGATAGACGCTCAGTGCGGAGAGCAGCTGAATCGGGTGGATACGCGCCCGCTTCAGCTGATGCGCGTCGGTCAGGCGGTCGGTGATCTCTTTCACCTCGCTCCACGCGCCCTTGCGCAGAATCCCGACACGCGCCAGATTGACCAAGTTGCGGATCAGGAAGGTCAGTCCGGCATGCGGCAGCACGGCTTCCCACACTGCCCTGCCGCGCATCTCCGTCGGCACCGCCTCCATCGGAAGCTCATACTCGCGGACCAGTGCAGCGGCCTCCGCCTCAGACGCCGCCTGCTGCACCCGCTCGAAGGCCCAGATCGTGCGCAGGACAGCGTCCGGGTGCGGCTCCTCTCCGACGCTCTCCCAGCCGTCCACGACCCAGCCGTAGATCGCATTGCGCACGGCATCCGTGGTCTTCGGGTGGGCCAGCCGCAGGAGATCGCGGTGAGACCAGCCGTCACGCTGCCGGTACTTCACGACCTGAATGGCCAGCGCCGAGGCGGAAGACTGCCCCTCATACCAGCGGGCGACTCCTTCACGCAGTCCACGCCCCCAGCCGCGCATCCCGTTCACGTATTCCGCGAAGTGGAACAGGTGTGTTCCGATACGCGCCACCTTCGGCAGAGCGTCCAGAGCGGCGCGACGGGTCGGATCGTTCCCATACGCGGCGCACATCGCCAGGGCGAAGAGCGCCGGATCGTTACGAGGCGCGCGTCCGGCATCGGACACTGCGACGATCTCCTGAACCGTGCGCAGTCCATCGGCCTGCAGGCAGCGGCGCACCGCCTGCGCGTTCTCCAGGGTCAGTTTGGGCTCGGAAGCGTAGTACGACCCACCCTCGCTGCCAAGCACCAGGAAGCGCGCCAGGCGCGTCCAGTCATCGACGCCCCACGCGTACCCGCCTGCCGAGTTCGGAACCTGGCTCGACGCAGGAATCGGCAGGGACTGCGGGGTCTTATTCCGGTTGAAAACATGGTTATAGCGCATCTTTGCGTCCCCTTTCGGTCCGATCGTTCTCTTTCGATCGGGCAAATAGATCACATTCATGGCGGTGGCGAGGAATCGAACCTCGCGACATCGTCCTCCAAAGGGATAACCGTTCGCCAGCGGCCCGAAACGGGCAAGGATCGGAAACGGGTTTACGCGCTCTGTCCGCTGAGCTACACCGCCGCACGAAGGCTGTCCAGGCAAGTTTGCGTTGTGGGGTATACCTCTCTTCCGGCGGCCAAAGCCCCGTCGGAGAAGTTCAAGGGATGAGCTTGATAGTCGATAACCCACAGACATCGGCCCGAACAGCCGGAATCTACGTCTCCTTTCACACCGGGAACGCAGACAGGGGAAGCAGGAATCGAACCCGCGCCTTCCAGTTTGGAGCCGGACATTCTCCCATTAGACTATTCCCCCACAAAACGACTGCACACAATTCAATCTTACACAATTCAATCTTACACAATACGATCTTACACAATACGATCTTACACAATACGATCTTACACAATACGATCTTACACAATTCAATGGCACACGGAGAGTAGAGGGATCGAACCTCTGTCCCTATTCGGGGCCTGACGTTAGCAACGTCGCCGTTTACCGCTCACGCAACTCTCCCTTTCGCCCCGCACACACTGCCCGGGTCGGATTCGAACCGACGACCCTCCGGTTAACAGCCGGACGCGCTGCCGCTGCGCCACCAGGCAATAGAACTCTTTCCGCCTCCAGGCTCTCTGCCGGGCCGGAGACTTGAACTCCGAACCACTCCCTTATAAGGGAAGCGCTCTGACCATTGAGCTAGCCCGGCACACCTCCCACAAAACAAAAACCACCGTCCGGTTTTCGGAGGGTGGGAATATCGCAGCGTGCCTTTTTGTCGGACCCGTTCAGTCCGGCACACGCTTCCCACCGCTCCCTCTGCGATTACTTCGCAGCCACGAACTGCCTATCGCATCTATACGACTATTGTCTCCTGGATTTGAGTTTATGCAGACGTTCGCTATCGCCTTCCCTGCCAGGGACACGCGCTCGTTCTGCCAGAAGTTCTGTTGTCGTCGTTGAAGTTTCAATGCGGTCACCTTTCGCGGTTATCCCGCCCTCAGCGGGCGTTCCAATAAACATGACAGTGCCGTAATAAAAAAAGTTGCCTCTGCGCCGCAATCTTTTTTCTTTCAAGAACGGCCCTAAAGGCAATGCCTCACGATGTGTTATACTTCCTCACAAAAGCGTCCAAAGCGGCCGAGAGAGGATGCGAACAAGGGGAAAATGCGATGAAGCGTTTTGTGCTGGCATTGGATCAGGGGACGACGAGTTCGCGGGCGATCCTGTTCGACAGCGCAGGGCAGGTCTGTGGGGTGGAGCAGCAGGAGTTTCCGCAGCACTATCCGCAGCCGGCCTGGGTGGAGCACGCGCCGGAGGATATCTGGGCGAGTCAGGCGGGCGTGGTCGAGAAGCTGCTGCGGACACAGAACATTGCGGCTTCTGAGATCGCCGCGATAGGCATCGCCAATCAGCGCGAGACGACAGTGCTGTGGGAGCGGGAGACAGGCCGCCCAGTCGCCAACGCGATCGTCTGGCAGGATCGGCGCACGGCCTCTCTCTGCGAACAGCTGCGGGCGGACGGCTATGCGCCTCTCTTTCGGGGGAAGACCGGTCTGCCGCTCGATCCCTATTTCTCCGGCACGAAGATTCGCTGGCTGCTCGATCACGTTCCGCAGCTGAGAGAGCGGGCGGAACGCGGGGAGATCGCCTTCGGGACCGTGGATTCGTTTCTGCTGTGGCGTCTGACAGGCGGAAGAGTGCATGCCACCGATGTCTCCAACGCCTCGCGTACCCTGCTGTTCAATATCCATACCCGTCAGTGGGACAGCGCTCTGCTCGACCTGCTGCAGATTCCGCAGGCGCTGCTGCCGGAAGTGCGGCCCAGCAGTCATCTCTATGGGGAGACGGAGGCTGCTCTGTTTGGCGCTTCGATCCCGATTGCGGGTGTTGCGGGCGACCAGCAGGCGGCGACGTTCGGGCAGGCGTGCCACACGTCCGGCATGGCGAAGAACACCTACGGCACGGGCTGCTTCCTGCTGATGAACACAGGCGCTGTGCCGCAGACCTCTCAGCATGGCCTGCTGACGACAATCGGCTGGGAACTGGATAAAGATGGAGAGAAGCCGCACCCTCCACCGACTTACGCGCTGGAGGGCAGCGTCTTTGTGGCAGGGGCGGCGGTGCAGTGGCTGCGGGACGAGCTGCAGATCATTCGGCACGCCTCGGAGATCGAGACGCTGGCGGCATCGGTGCCGGACAGCGGCGGCGTGGTGTTCGTCCCGGCTTTCGTGGGGCTGGGCGCGCCTTACTGGGATGCCGAGGCCCGAGGCGCGCTGTTCGGGCTGACACGCGGCACGGGCCGAGCGCACATCGCCCGCGCGACCCTGGAAGCCGTCTGCCATCAGACCCGTGATGTTCTGGACGCCATGCGCGCCGACAGCGGCCTGGCCATTCGGGAACTGCGTGTCGATGGGGGCATGACGACCAACGATGCCCTGCTGCAGATGCAGGCGGACCTGCTCGGAGCGACCGTAATCCGCCCCTCTGTCACCGAGACCACCGCTCTCGGAGTCGCGTATCTCGCGGGCCTTGCTGTCGGCTTCTGGCACGACACCGCCCAGATCGCCGCGCAGTGGACCGCAGAGGCGGCCTTTGCACCTCACCTCAGCACCGATCAGCGCGAATCTCTTCGCGCTGACTGGCATCGTGCTGTCGCCCGCGTCCGTTCGGAATGAAATCTATTTGTCGAGGAGGGAGTTGAGCAGTTTGGCGAGGCGGGTGCCTGCCAGTACGGCTTCCTGTTTGCACAGGAGGATCTGCGCCTCGGAGTAGCCAGATGGCAGCGGAGCATCCTGTTTCAGGTCTTTGTAGACGATGATGTCGGCCTGTTTCGCGCCTGCCGCGATCCAGGAGGCGACATTCAGATTGCCTGCTGCTTTGCGCGAGGGCTTGAGGGCCGGATCGCTGGACCAGCGTTTGGTCACGTCTTCGACATTGGGCGAGAGGCTGTTCAGTCTGTCCGCCCCGATGGCGCGGCCGATGCCGCCATCCCAGTAGCCGTGCAGCCGGTTTCTGCGGCTGGGCTGGGCCGGGTCGGTGATGACCTGGATTTTGTTGCCCCCGGCATCGCCGTCCGGCTGGAATTCGTAGCTGCTCACGCAGTGGAGCGGCTGATGCAGATCGCCGACGACATGCTCCGTCCAGTAGAGCCACCAGCACTGCATCCTGCGGTCTTTCACCGGAGCGGCTTCCAGTTTGGCGATCTCCTTCCATGCCAGTGTCAGGGCTTTGAGGGCATTTGACTCCGGAGCGGGATGATTGCCGATTTTGTCTCGGATGGGCGTATCGTAGTAGTGCCAGGTCTTGCACAGTTCGTCTTCGCGATTGGCAGGATCGGGCTTGGCCGTGACGAAAAACAGCGCGTTCATCCTGGGGATGATCTCTTCGTACTGGGTGGTGCGGTCGCCTTTGATGACGTCCGCATAGACGGCGGCCCTGCGAAAGGCGTCCCGGACATCGGATTCTTTATCGCTGATGGGGCGGAGGCGCGGGTCGCCCTGCATCAGAATGGCCGTGACTTCGCTCTTGGCGCGCGGGGTCAGTTTCGCCCAGGCGATGTCGGCCACCTGCATGTGCCCCACCGCGTCCCACGCCAGAACCCGAGAGGCCAGACAGAGCAGCCCCAGCGCAGTGGTGACCATGTGTTTCAATCGCATCGACAGCTCCTTTGCGTCGCCTCGCAGGAAAATAAAAATACCGTTGGGCTGGCGTTGATGAGAAGCCATAGGAAGAGAGAGGCGACAGAAGAGTGTACCTGAATACCGGGTACTGAGAGGTATGCTTAATACGATGGCCCGCGACGCCGTCATACAGGGAGCCGAAGCATGAGCCTCTATATCGAAATTCTGATGCAGACGGAGATGGAGAAGCTCTGGGGATATACGCAGAGCCCTGAACTGCATGCGCGCTGGGA
>JAYTGR010000241.1:0-2203 GCA_043733205.1 Chthonomonadaceae bacterium | reverse complement strand
GGGGGTGCCGGTGCCTTTCCTCAATGGCGACTTTGAGCAAGGGCTGTCCGGCTGGGCCGCGGAGGGTGATGCCTCGCTCGATACGACGGCTCCTCTCTCCGGAAAATGTTCGCTTCGACTAGGGCCGGGCAAAAGCGCCGCGCGGCAGCGGATCGTCGTCGGTGGACTACGGGGCTTACTGTGTGAAGCGAACCTCCGGGTGGTCCCGTCCACGGCTGGCGGCGCTCTGCGCGCTCAGTGCTTCGACGCTCAGGATCGTCTGCTGCTGGATCTCCGCCAGGAACTCGACACCGCCAAAACCGGCAGGAAGGGCAGGCGGGCGGAACTCTACTTTAAGACCCAGGCCCACACGGCCTATGTCGTGCTGAGTATCGAGAAGGATTTCGCAGGACCGGGTTACGTCTGCGCCGACGCCGTGTCGGTCACTCCTGACAGTCATGACCGCATCCCCCACGTCCCCCTCTGCGACCTGAACCATTTTATGCAGCCCCTCTGGCAGGGCGACACCGTCTATGCCGAAACCGTGCTGCTGCTCTCCGAAGGCGGCAGACCTGCCACGGGGCGTCTCCTGTTCACACCGACACGAATCCTCTCGGTTCAGGACTACGCGCAGTCCGTCACCTGTGTGTCTGGCCAGGACTATATCCTCCATGGAAAGACGCTCATCGCAACGCACGGCACACGCATGACTACCGTCAGGGACACCGAACTCCCCGCCGGTAACTTTCAGTGGTACAAACTGGACGGTAAACATGTCGTCGTGACTTATACGCATGATGACGTATGGACGGGGCCGACGCCTGTTTATAAGGGCGATCTGATGCCGAACACCCTGAGCCGCGCGCTTTTCGCAGCCAAAAAACCGAAGGACTTCCTCTCGAACCCGATGCATCCCAACGACTATTTGGGGCGATGGTATGCCCAGAGCCTCGTCGCCATGCTCGACTCCTCCTCCTCTGCCCGAAAGATGCATTCTGCCGAGTCTCTGCCGCCCAGCCAGCGCAACCCCTTGAAACAGCATTCCCTGCAGGGAAAATAGCAGGGAGACGACGCATCCACATGCATCTTCAATCTGCCGAGTAGAAGGACAAAAGCCTGGAAACGACGAATAATCGCCTGTCTCTACTCTGTTATACAGGAGGAAAATGATGTCGGAATACGCTTCCCAGCCGTCCCCAAATCTATTTTTCGAAACAGCCAATGCCTATCAGCGCAGCGCAGCGCTGGAAACTGCTGTCGATCTCGGTCTGTTTACTGCTGTCGGCCCTGCTGGTGCGACCGCGCAGGAAGCTGCCCAGCAGTGCCAAGCGGCAGACCGTGGAGTGCGCATTCTGTGTGACTACCTGACGATCGGCGGCTTTCTTACCAAGCAGGACGACACATACCATCTTACGCCGGATTCCGCCATGTTCCTCGATCAAAGTTCGCCAGCCTATCTGGGCGGCGCGTTGAAGTTTCTCCACTCCTCCACTTTGATGGAGGGATTCCAGCATCTGACGGCAGCGGTGCGCAAAGGCGGTACGGCGCTGCCGGGAGAGGGAACCCTTGGGTTTGAACACCCTGTCTGGGAGGATTTTGCCCGTGGGATGATGCCTTTGATGTTCGTGCCTGCACAACTCATGGCGAAGTGCGTCCCCTGCGACCCCGACCGGAAGCTGAAGGTGCTCGACATTGCGGCAGGACATGGCATCTTCGGAATTGCGCTGGCACAGCGCTACCCGAAAATCGAAGTCGTTGCACAGGACTGGCCGCTTGTGCTGGAAGTCGCCACAGAAAACGCGCACAAGATGGGGATCGGAGACAGACATACGACACTGCCCGGCAGCGCTTTCGATGTTGAGTTCGGCAGCGGCTACGATCTGGTGCTGCTTACCAACTTCCTGCACCATTTCGATGTGCCAACCTGTGAGGTCTTACTGAAGAAAGTGCATGCGGCACTGGCAGAGGGTGGGCGGGCTGTCACGCTGGACTTCATACCCAATGCAGACAGGATCTCGCCGCCGGGAACGGCCTCGTTCAGTCTGGTGATGCTGGCTTCTACTCCACAGGGCGATGCCTACACGTTTTCTGAGTACCAGGCCATGTTCCATAACGCCGGGTTCACGCAGAGTGAACTGATCTCCCTGCCGCCTACTCCGAATCAGATCATCATTTCCCAGAAATAGAGATGCAGTCTGCACTACAGACGGTGATCGGCCTTCGA
>JAYTGR010000240.1:0-2204 GCA_043733205.1 Chthonomonadaceae bacterium | reverse complement strand
ACGGCTTTCGCTTTGAAATCGGGTGAATGTCGTTTTCTCATGGTGTCTTGAGTCTAACTTATTTTTGCCCGTTTCCGTGTCTAGATTCCCCCGACCATCATACTCAATACACTGGCGCATGATGTCGCAATGCCACACAGTACGAAAGGAGTGAATGCCCCTCGCTGCACCGAGGGGCAAGCCGTTTAGCGCAGGCTGGCGAGTTCTGAAGGTGCGCTGCGGGCGGGAAGAGGATCGCTGCCGGGGCCGATGTCTTCGAGGACGCAGTCGGCGGCGATCTGACCGGACATCAGAACCATCGGGACACCGGGGCCGGGATTGACGCTGCCGCCCGCCCAGTAGAGCCCCTGGATGAGGCTGCTCCGGTTGCCGGTTTTGAAGGCGGAGTTGAGGCCGCGCTGCGTGACGACGCCGTAGATCGCGCCGCGATTGACCGAGTACATCCGCTCCAGGTCGCGGGGAGTGACGGTGCGGGAGACCTGGATGCTGGCGCGCAGACCGGTGAGACCGCCCTTTTCCAGCTTGTCGATGATCACGTCGCGGTAGCGCTCGGTCTCCTTTTCCCAGTCGAACGCCTCGGTCAGATACGGGCAGTGGACCAGGACGTAGAGCGCGGTGCAGCCGGGTGGGGCGACGGCGGGATCGGTCAGGCTCGGCACGGCCAGATAACAGGTGGGGTCTTCGTGCGGGACTTTGCGCTCGTAGAGATCGCGGAACTCGGCGTCGCTGTCGGCGGAGAAGAAAAAGTCGTGATGCCGCAGGTCGGGCCAGGTGCGATTGCAGCCCAGATAGAGCACGATGCCCGAACAGGCAGGCTCCAGCTGCTTCTCCTGCTTGTGCAGATAGGCCTTCGACGGCGCATCGGTCAGCAGGGATTCCAGGGTGCGCACGATGTCGGAGTTGGCGATCACGACATCGAACCGTTCCAGTTCGCCGCCCTCCGGCACGACCCCGACCACTTTGCCGTCCTGCGTCTCGATCTTCTCGATGGAGGTTCCCAGGCGTGTCCTGACGCCGAACTCCGCGCAGAGCCGGGTGAGCGCGCGGGCGATCTCCCCGGTTCCGCCGACCGCGTACCAGCATCCCAGCCCGATCTGCACCCAGGCGATGAGGCACAGAATGGCGGGCGCGACAAACGGCGATGAGCCGACGTACTGCACGAAATGCTCGAAAAGCTGCGCCAGCCGCTCATCTTTGAAATGTTTGCGAATGGCCTGATGCATCGTGGTCAGCGGATCCATCTGCATGGCGAGGGCAAGGGACTGGAGATTGGTGGGATTCGCGCGCATCATGTCGCGGATGCTGCCGTAAGACTTCCAGTAGAACCAGCGATCCGTGATCCCGTTCATACGCTGGGCGTAAGAGAGAAAGGCGAGGTAGTTCGACAACTCCTCGGGCGCAAAGCGGTTCAGCTCCGCCGTCATCTCCTGAAGGGAGGTGTAGAGATCGAAGCGGCTGCCGTCGGCGAAGAAGGCCCGCCACTGCGGATCGAGCGAGACGAGCTCGAAGTAGTCGGAACGCCGTTTGCCGACATCGCTGAAGAGCTTGTCGATGACATCCGGCTTGGTGATAATGGTCGGCCCCATGTCGAAATAGTAGCCGTCCTGCTCCCACACGTTCATCTTGCCGCCAAGATGCGTGTTCTTTTCGAAAAGTGTCACGGTGTGTCCGGCGTGTGCCAGCCGCACTGCTGCCGCGCACCCCGCCAGTCCTCCGCCTGCGATCGCTATCTGCGCCATAACTCCCTCTCCGTAGACGTCAGCTGCGTCTGTTCTGTTTCTGATAGTCGGCGGCTGCACGCGCCAGTGGGCGCAGCGCCTCCAGTTTCGCCCAGAGTGTGGGGGCGTTCTGAAAGGCGAGCAGACTGCGCAGAATAGGAACGGTGGCGGGCCGGTAGGGAAAGAGATGCCGCCTCTCGCCGCCGGATGCGCCCGTCGCCGTCACTTTCCAGTGAATAAACTCTTCCAGACCGGCCGCGCCGCGCTGTCTGCCGAAGCCGCTGGCCCGCAGGCCGCCGAAGGGCAGGGCCGGATCCGCGCCCAGCAGCAGGGTGTCCTGGTTGATCGCCGCCAGGCCGACCTCCAGGCGGGCCGCCAGCGCCTGTCCCTGCCGCACATCACGGGTCCAGATGCTGGCTCCCAGCGCCATCTCGCTTGCATCGATGCGCTGGATCGCCTCCTCGGCGTCCCGCACCGTGCAGACCG
>JAYTGR010000239.1:0-15827 GCA_043733205.1 Chthonomonadaceae bacterium | reverse complement strand
ACTGGCCGGAGAGGCGCAGGGTCACCTGGCCCGCGACGCTGTTATCCGTGGTGAACTGTGCATTCGCCTGGTAGAAGATCGCGCTCAGCAGGCTCTTCGCATCGGCGTGGTCCGCGTCGACCGAAAACTTATCCGCGCTGCCCGTCACCTGAAGTTTCGCGATGGGCGCACTGTAGGGAGCGTTGGCGGCCTGCGGCAACGGTATATCTTCCGCACGGGCCGTCAGAGTCAGCCCGCACAGAGCCAGAGCGGCTCCGATTCCCAGGAGGCTGCGCTTAGGAGTATAGGAAGTGGGAAGGCCCATGTTACGTTCCTTTTGGTAAATCAATTTTCAGTTCCCGTCCGCTGCTACGTGGATGGTGCTGGTTTCGCCCTGTACTTCGATATCGCTGGCGACGTGCGTCGTATTGCTGAAGCCTCGCACCTCGTCCGTCACTTCCAGACTGACCCCGGCCTCGCTCGGCATCGCCGCCGCGACCAGCCCAAATTTCGTCTGCCTGTCCCGAATATTCGTTTCCGGTGCATTCATTCCCAGATTTGTCCTTATTACAGGCAGGCCGGTTTTCGTTTTCGCAGTCCGACCGTATTCGGCCCTGGGCAAGCCCGAGGCATCGTAATAAGCGTACAGGACAGGCTTGGAAGCCGCCGCAAGCGACAGGGAAAGCCGGTTCGAGGGGCGTCGAGCCACTGAGGCCAGACTTCCGCTCCGGATCGGCCGGCGACGCGTTCCCCGATGCCGCGGCGAAGCGGGAAGCCGTGCATCCACGGAGGCGAGCAGACGATCCACCTGGGTTTCCGAAAGGCCGGGCACGCTCCTGAGAATGAGCGGCGTCTCCTGCGACAGGCGGGACCGCAGCGCGGGCTCCAGAGCCGGACGCAGCGGGGCGAAGGCCAGAGAGGAGATCCTCTCTCCCGGCCCTGCAGGCTGTCCGAAGCGGGTCTGAAGCGCGGGGCGAAGCAGTGTCAGCGCCAGGATACCGACCGCCAGAGCGGAGAGGGCTGCGGGCCGGCCATAGCCGCCAGCCGGCCGCCGCTGCTGCTCGGCAAGGCGGGCGTAGAAACCGGTGCGCAGGTCGCCTGCCGACGGTATCTGCGCCAAGCCAGTCAGCAGCGCGCCTTCCGTGCTCCTGCAGAGCATCATTTCTCGTCGGCACGATTCGCAGGCGTCCAGATGTGCCTGCACGGCCGTACGTGCCGGTATCGGCAGGACACCCTCCACAAAGTCCCACTCCCTGGCCCGTACATCGGCACAGGTCAGGGCGGCGGGCATTCCGGCTTCAGCGCGTGTGTTTCGCGGCATCGGCACGCCCGGTTTGGCGTCCTTCGGACGCATCCACCCCATAAGTCGCAATGTAGTTCTCCTTGAAAGTCTGGCGGGCACGGTGCAGGCGCACCTTCGCTGCCGCCACGGTGCAGCCCACCGTCTCGGCGATCTCCTCGACGGAAAGTCCCTGATAGTAGCGCAGTACCAGGATGTCGCGGCCAGCCACCGGACAGCGCATCAGCACGGACTGCACCGCTTCCTTCTCCATAGTGCGCTCGAAAGCATATTCCGGCTCCCCTTCCGGCGGCGCAGCGCGTCCCAGAATGGATGGATCGTCGAGAATCGGCAGAAATCGCCAGCGGCGCGAGCCCCGTGCCGCATCCACGCCGCGATTGACGGCGATGCGGTAGAGCCAGGTCGCAAAGCGGGCACCCTGTCGGAAGCCGCCCAAAGATTTATAGACCTGCAGGAACACGTCCTGTGTCAGATCCCGAGCCTCTTCTGCGCTGCCCACAATGCCATAAAGGATATTGTAGACATAGTCCTGATATTTGAGGAACAGCGCATCGAAGGCGGACGCGTCACCCTGCAGAAAGCGGGCGACGAGTCGGCAGTCGTCGTCGGTCGTCACCGTCCGCTCCCTGTTCATCGGTGTTCCCCACGCCAGTGCACCGGCTTCTTGATTCGCCAAGGGCGTATCCATCACCGGCCCACCGGGGCACGGCTCATTTTCTTAGATTTCTAAACAGTCTCGCCCATTAGACGCCTCGCCTCCGCAAAAGGTTACGCAGCGAATCGGGTCTGGAGAAATGCAGGGGAGGCAGTCCAGCAGGCGAAGCTTCGCAAGGCGGAGGAGACTGTTCCACCACCTTGTAAGGAAGAATAGATTCGGCAGTTTTAGCCCGATCTATCGGGGGCGTGCAGCCTGGGGAGCGCCGATAGTTTCTGCAGGTAAAGAGATGGCTTTCAGGTGGGCGGCACGCTCCTGTGCTCCGGCGATATGATAGAGATCGGCGAAGATCAGCAGGACGATCAGCCCAAAGATCCAGGCCCCGATGATGTCGGAGAACCAGTGGACGCCGAGATAGATCCGGGTGAAGCTGATGACGACAGGGGTGAGAGCCAGCACCGCAGTCCAGAAACGACGGCGCGGCAGATCTTTGATGTAGGTCCAGGAGAGGTAAGCCAGGAAACCATAGACGATGACGGAGCCCATGGCATGACCCGAGGGAAAACTGTCTCCTGGTTCTGGGAATAGAATCCGCACCAGGGTGTCCGTAGGGCGCGGGCGATGGACGATCAGTTTCAGAAGCATATTCAGCGGCAGCCCCAGCAGTGTCAGCAGGCTGAAGAGCGCCGCGCGGGGCCTACCGGCCCGTTTGAGAACGTAGGCCGCCCCGACACAGAGCAGAGTCAGGAAACCGCCGTTGCCGAGTGTCGTGAAGAAGAAGGCGAGGTAGTCGCGTGCGTCCGTATGGCCTTCCTGTATCTCGCGCGTGATGGCCGTATCGAAGTGCAGCAGGCCGGATGTACGGGCGAAGAAGGCGAGCACGCAGAACAGCACGAGCAGCAGCACGATGAGCCAGAGAGCCCGTATCTGACGATGTCGTGCCGCAGGAGGCGGACTGTCCAGAGCAGGCGAACTGTCCTGGGAAGTAGATTGCATGGGACG
Source organism: Chthonomonadaceae bacterium (assembly GCA_043733205.1). Taxonomy (GTDB): domain Bacteria; phylum Armatimonadota; class Chthonomonadetes; order Chthonomonadales; family Chthonomonadaceae; genus JANXLO01. The sequence continues at coordinate 12,891 of JAYTGR010000239.1, read as the reverse complement.
AACCCTCCGATAGGTTTCCGTGGGAATAGGCTGGTAGAAAAACGACCGGCAAAGACGCCATGTTCCCAAAACTGCGGCCCTGGACCCCATCGCCTGTAGATTTCTGAGTAAAGTCTCAGGCGACGTTAACGTAACCTTCGCAAAGACAACAAGATCTTCCTGGGCGACGATGAAGAGCATAAAGTCGTCATTCTGGACTATACCACGCTGAAGAAGACCGGCGAGATCGCGGTGACCGGCCCCGTCGACGATGTGATCTACTGCGCCAAGAACGGCATGATCTACGCGGACCACGACGATGGCACCGATGTCTGGGTGATCGATCCCAAGACCGAGAAGATCGTCGCCACCGTCACCATCCCGGAGGCTCCGGAAAAACTGGAATACGATCGCACGAGCGACCGGATCTACCAGAACATCAAAAGCAACAACACAATCCAGGTGATCGATCCTTCCACCAACAAAGTCGAGAAAGTCTTCGACACCACGCCCGTCGTCGGTCCGCATGGGCTGGCGATCGACCGCAAAGGCCAGCGGATCTTTACGGCCGGCAACAACGGCAAACTGGCTATCATCGACATGAAGACCGGCAAGGTGACCCTGACCCTCGATATCGAGAAGGGCGTCGATCAGATCGCCTACGACCGGGGCAATCAGCGCATCTACTGCGCCTGTAAAGGCTTTATCTCGGTGGTGCAGGCGACCGAAAGCGGCGCGAATCTGCTGGGCAATGTCCCTTCCCCTGCAGGCTCCCATACCATCGCTGTAGATCAGAAGACCCATGCCGTCTGGACCTGCTACTCCGACGCCAAGGACAGCTGCCTGATAAAACTCGTCCCGTAGGGGGAGGGAGACACCTCCCCAGCCTCTCCTTCGTAAGGAGGGGCTTCCAGAAAACTCCCTCCCCTTAAGAAGGGGCAGGGGCGGGGTGGGGTCTTCCTCCTGACATTGGGGATCGAAAGAAGGCGAGCCGTAATGTCCTGAATACCAGGGCATTACGGCTCATTTCGCTTTTCCGAGCGCTTGTCAATCGCTGGTTTCGGGCGGGGGGTTGCGCCGCCGCGCTGGGCGTTTCGGCGCGGAGGTCAGCTGGCGAGGCGGGGGCGGGAGAATGATCGGGGGCGGCCCGATGCGGCGAATCTCGATCTGCTCCAGCGCCATAATCACGTCCAGCGGGGGCTGGCCGGGTGGCAGGGGCTCCATCTGATCCAGTCAAGGGAACTTGCCGCCCGTCTGGGCTAGATAGTCGCGCACCCGCTGCTCGATCTCTTCCGAACGCTGGGCGAGCGCATCCCGCTCCGTCTGCATCTCTTCCAGACGCCGCAGCAGATCCAGAATTACCTCGACGCCTGCCAGATTGACGCCCATCTCCTGCGTAAAGCGCCGGATCTGCTGCAGGCGGGCAACGTCCGACTCGGAGTAAAGGCGATTCTTGTTCCTGCGCTGCGGCGTGACCAGTCCCAGTTTTTCGTACAGCCGGATCGTCTGCGCGTGCATCTGTGTCAGATTCACTACCACGCCGATCATATAGACCGGTTCGCTTTTATCGTGCGCGGACATGAGACTCGCTCCTCTCGCCCCAACACCGTACTCGGGCCAAACACGGGTTTGCACCGACCTCGAACAATGGGCGCATTACTTCACGGCCCGGATCGGATCGCCGCGCAGTATGGCCAGCTGCTCCAGCAGGCTCCGCTCCTGATCGGTCAGATCGCGCGGAACCGTGATCTTGATGCGCGCGTAAGCATCGCCCATCTTGCGGTCCTGCAGCGCCGGCATTCCCTGTCCGCCCAGGCGCATCTTCTGTCCGCTCTGCAGGCCCTTCTGCACCACCAACTCGCGGGTCTGCCCGGTTAAGGTCGTTATGATCGCCTCCCCCCCCAAAGCCGCGACGGTGTAAGGCAGGGACAGATCGAAATAGAGATCCTGTCCCTCGCGCTCGAAGCGGGGGTGCGCAAGAATGTGAAGGCGGACGAACAGGTCGCCGCGCCGCCCGCGCGCATCCGTCGGCCCCTGGCCGGAGAGTTTCAGACGCAGGCCGTCCCAGGCGCCTGCCGGCACAGTCACGTGTCCGGAGCGCGGCACTTCCGTGCGGCCTCGGCCCCGGCAGCGGGTGCAGATATTGTTCTTGCCCAGATCGAAGCGGCCCTGACTGTTGCGCTTCTGCCCGGTCCCGCCGCATTCGCTGCAGACATCTTCGACCTTCACTTCCACGGGCTTCGAGACGCCTTTGAACGCCTCTTCCAGTGTGATGTCCAGGCTGAACTCGATGTCTTCGGCGGGTGTGCCCGGACGCGGAGGGGCAAAGCCGGTGCGGCCCGCGTTCTGACCGAAGATCTCCTCGATGAAGTCCTGGAATCCGCGTCCGTCGCCCCCCAGGTCCACCTGAGTGAAGGGGCTGCCGGGCGTACCCGGCGCGCCGCTCGGGCGCGGCCCCCCGCCGGTCTGGACCTGCTCCCAGTTCGGGCCGAACTGATCGTATTTTTTGCGTTTCTCCGGGTCGGAGAGCACGTCGTAGGCGCTCTGCATCTCCTTGAACTGCTCTTCGGCCTTCTTATCACCGGGGTTAAGATCGGGATGATACTTGCGCGCCAGCTTGTGGTAGGCTTTTTTGATCTCCTCCGGCGTCGCCGTCTTACCAACGCCCAGTAACTGATAGAAATCTTTTGCGCTCATACCTCGTCACCCCTCGATAAAATTTTGGGTACTTTGTCAAGTTTAGGCCGGGTCTCGGCCTAAACCTGACATCGAACCGCGCTCTCAGGACTTGAACTCGGCCTCGACCGTATCGTCCTCGGCGTGGTGGGCCGGCTCTTCCGGCGCTGCACCTTCTGCGCCAGGCTGTGCGCCGTCGCCCGCCGACTGCTGGTAGAGCAGCTCCCCGAGTTTGAACGTCGCCTGCTCCAGTTCGCCCGTCAGGCGCTGCAGCTCTTCCACCGAGGTCTCATTGGAATTGAGGCCCGTACGCAGGTCCCGGATATGCGTTTCGAGCGTCGCTTTCAGATCTCCGGGCACCTTCTCTCCCAGTTCTTTGAGCTGCTTCTCGGTCTGGATGGCCATCGCTTCGGCACGGTTGCGGGTTTCGGCGCGCTCACGCAGCGCCTTGTCCTCTTCCGCATGCGAGGCGGCCTCTTTCATCATCCGATCGACCTCTTCCTTGCTCAGACTGCCCGAGCCGGTGATGGTGATCTTGTTCTCGCGGTTGGTCGCCTTATCGCGCGCCGACACGCTGACGATGCCGTTGGCGTCGATATCGAAGGTGACCTCGATCTGCGGCATCCCCCGCTGTGCGGGCAGGATCCCTGCGAGCTGGAAGTCGCCGAGCAGCTTGTTGGCCGCCGCCATCTCTCGCTCGCCCTGATAGACCTTGACGTGGACGCTGGTCTGACCGTCTTCCGCCGTGCTGAAGTCCATCGACTTGCGGTGCGGAACGGTGGTGTTGCGCTCGATGAGTTTGGTCATGACGCCGCCCAGAGTCTCGATACCCAGCGAGAGGGGGGTGACATCGAGCAGCAGGATCTTTCCCGTACCCAGGCTGAGGACATCGGCCAGAATGGCCGCGCCGACCGCGACGACCTCATCCGGGTTGACGCCCCGGTTCGGCTCTTTGCCGCCGCCGAGTTCGCGCACGAGATCCTGTATCATCGGCATGCGGGTCGAGCCGCCGACAAGGACGATCTCGTCGATCTCGCTCGGCTTCAGTTTGGCGTCCGCGAGCGCCTTCTCGAACGGCACTTTACAGCGGCCGACCAAATCGTGCGTCAGCTCCTCGAACTTGGCACGGGACAGGTTGATATCGAGGTGGACCGGACCGTCCGCCGTCATGCTGATAAACGGCAGGTTGATGTTGGTCTGCGTCACGCTGGAGAGCTCGATCTTAGCCTTCTCCGCCGCTTCGCGCACCCGCTGCAGCGCCGCTTTGTCTTTCTTGATGTCGATGCCGTTGTCTTTTTTGAACTGCTCCGACACATATTCGACGATCCGCTGATCCCAGTCGTCGCCGCCGAGCTGCGCGTCGCCGTTGGTGGAGAGCACCTGGAGCATCACTTCGAGGTCGGTGTTGCCGGCCGTATCGCTGATCTCCAGCAGAGAGACATCGAACGTTCCGCCGCCGAGGTCGAAGATCAGGATTTTCTCCTCTTTCTTCTTATCCAGCCCGTAAGCGAGCGCGGCAGCGGTGGGCTCGTTGATGATGCGCAGCACGTTCAGGCCTGCGATCTCTCCGGCCTGCTTGGTCGCGGTGCGCTGAGCCTGGTTGAAGTAGGCCGGGACAGTGATGACAGCGTCGGTGACGGGCATGCCGAGATAGGCCTCCGCATCGGCTTTCAGCTTCTGCAGAATCATCGCGGAGATCTCTTCCGGCGAGTAGGGCTTGCCATCGACCGTAACTTTGTCGGTGGTGCCCATGCGGCGTTTGATCGAGATGATCGTACGATCCGGACTGGTGATGGCTTGGCGCTTGGCGCTGGCGCCGACCAGGCGCTCCCCGGTTTTATTGAAACCGACGATGGACGGCGTGGTCCGGCTGCCTTCCGCGTTCGGAATAACGGTTGGTTCTCCGCCTTCCATAATGGCAACGACGGAGTTGGTCGTTCCCAGGTCAATGCCTACTGCTTTCCCCATGTGTATAAACCTCCGCAATCTATGCGCGTAGTGGTAGAATGAGCCCTTAAATGTGTCTATTCGTGACGATGCTAGTATACTACTTTAGTGTGGTATTGTCAAGTGCTGCAGGCCGAAATCCGCTCCTCTCTTTTGGGAATGACGCGTGTGGAGGCGGAAACGCTGGCTGTGGGAACGGAAGAGCTCCGGATGGCACGATGCTGACACAGGACTGTCCTGTCGGCCTGATGGCGCATCGCAGGCGTGTTCCGGGATTGGGAAGGGACTATGCGAGGTCACGGGTCAGGGGAAGTTTTATCCAGAAGCAGGATCCGCTGCCGGGTTCGCTGATCACGCCAACGGTGCCGTGGTGGGCGTCCGCGACGCTCTTGACGAAGCGGGTTCCGATGCCGGTGCCGCCGGGCGTCGTACTGATCGTCTTCGTCGTGAACAGCGAATCTTTCACCTCGGACGGTATGCCGGGGCCGTCGTCCTGCACGTCGATCTGACAGTAGTTCCCTTCGGGAAAGATGCCTTCGACTACGGCAGTCGCGCTGATTCGAACGTTGAAGCCTCCTGAACGCATCTCCAGTTTCTTCTTCTTTACCGCGTCGTTGATCGCTCCCAGGGCGTTGTTGACCAGATTGAAGATCGCGCGGCCAAGCAGGCGGCTGTCGAAGGGGAAAGACGGCACTGCCGTCATGTCGTCCAGATGCAGGGTGACGCGCCGGTTGCGCGCCAGAACCATCAGCCGGCGCAGGCGCTCTTGAATGACATCGTCCAAGCGGTTGTCTTCGAAATGGGTCGCCTGGGTGCCTTTGATATAGTCGGCGATCTCACTCACCATCTCGCGAATGTCGGCGCAGCCATCCTGCACAGAGCCCTGCATTTCAGGGTACCAGTCGCGCATCGCCTGCGTATGGTTCAGCACTGCCTGCGCTTTTGCGGGATCGGACTCCTGCCACGAAGCGGCGAGGGCATCTATCTCCTCGAACATAGGCACGAGAAATGCCTGCACCGTCGTCTCGACCATGGTCTCGATGGGCGTCAGCGCGTTCTTGATATCGTGTCCGAGATCGCCCACCGCGCGGGCGACAGCGGCCAGCTGCGCCTCCTGCGCCAGAGTCGCGTTGACGATCGAGGTGGAGGCCAGACTGCTGACGATTTCCAGCAGATCCTGATCGTCCTTGTCGAACTGACCGGCGCGGCGGTTGAGCGCCTGCATGACGCCGATGGTCTCATTCATGTTCTTCAGCGGCACCGTCAGCATATTCTTCGTCACGTAGCCGGTATCTTTGTCGAAGCGGGGGTTATGCTTGGTCATGCTGGTGTCCGGCGTGATAAGCGCCTCCCCAGTACAATAGACGCGGGAGGCGTTGCCTGACATATCGGTCCTGGGATCGAATTCACGTCCGATCAGTTGGGTCGCGCCTCCGATGACATAGCGAAATACCAGCACATGCTTTTCGCGGTCGTACAGCAGGATCGAACCGGCGTCGGCCTCGACCGTCTGAAGCGACACCGTCAGGGTTTCGCGCAGCAGGTCGTCCAGACTGGTCTTCGAGAAGAGCGCCGCACTGATCTGATGCATGGCGTCGACCTGACGTTCGCGCATCTCCAGACGCGCCTGCAATGCTTTTACACTTTCTTCTGTCATCACCGGAGTATCCCTCTGTAAAGCTTCAAGACAGGTGCTGCGGCATAGGCAGTTCGCCCCCATTGCCGTTCGCGTTCCCTGTTCCCTTCTGAAGTATGTTTCGAGCAGAGTTTCTTGCTGCCCTCCTGTTCGGCGCGCAATCAGAATTTTCCTGCAATGATTGCAAGACAAGGGCTAGCCAGGGATTTAGCAGGATGTCGGCCTGCGGCCATAGAATAGAGCGGTGATTATGCCAGGAGGATGTCTGCACCGTTCGACGCCGAAGGAGGCTGCGCAATGTCTTATAGAGTACGTGATTTCAACCCCGATTCGCTGGAAGACGCGGCCAAACTGGCAGAGCTGTTCAACAGCTTCGATTCCATCTGGCCGGGTGGTTTTACGAACGGTATCCCGGATACGGCCATCAGCGTGCAGGAGCGTCATCGGCGCACACGGCGTCTGGCGGTCTGTATCGCTGAACACGAGAGCGGTGAGTTTGCTGGCTACTGCACCTTGAATTCCGAAATGGGCATCGCCGACCGCGCCTATCTGCCACTGCTGGGAGCCAGCCCGAAGCACTTGAATAAGGGTGTGGGCAAAATGCTGCTGCTGGAGATGATAAAGCGCGTTACGGCAAACGGCTTTCGGCAGGTGACTCTCGGCACCTGGGGAGGGAACCTCAAGGCTGTTCCGCTCTATAAGAAAACTGGGTTCCATTGGGTTCCCGAAACCAATGTCCACATGCGCAACTTCATTCCCGCCTGCCTGACCGTGCCGGAAGGCCGCGCCTTCTTCGCGAACCGCGACTGGTATACCTGCCTGCAGCGGGAGATCGTCGTCGCACCGGACGAAGTGCGCTGGCATGGCCGCTATGTCTTTCCCTACCATTTTCAGGATGGTGAGGCCTATCTCAAGCTGATTTTCGACTCGGTGTCGGAAGCGCTGACCGCACTGGAGACGCCGGAATACTCTGTCGCCTGCTGGCTGGAAGCCGAAGAGTGCGCGGCAGGCGAGAGTTTCCCGATGAACTGGGAGATCCTCAATCGCACGGAGAAACCCCTCGAAGTCGTGATCCTGACCGAAACCGATGCCAGTCTGGAACTGAAAGTGCAGGAGAGCCTGATCGTGGCGCAGACGGCGACGCTCACACGCTCCCTGCGTGTGCTGCCGGACGCGCGCCCGGACCGCGAAGGAGAGAGCCAGCCCCGCGTGCGGACCACCGTGCTGGTGAATGGGCAGCCGATCGGTCTGGAGACAGGCGTCAAGATCGTGCGGCCCGTGGACATCGAGTGCGACGGCAGCCGTCTGCTCACAGGGCGGCCACAGCGTATCACCGTCAGACTGCGCAATCGTCTCGACCGGGAGCTGACCGGGACGCTCGCTCTGGATCCTCACCCCTCCCTCACCTGCGAAGCGCCGGTACAGCCGTTTACGCTGCCCGCAAAAGCCTGGACACAGTGCGAGTTCACGCTGGCGGCGGCCGCCTCGGGGATCCTGCCCACGCAGCTGCGCCTGTCGGCTGGCGGGACGCACCTGCAGCGCCCCGTTGTGTTCCGAGCTTCCCGCACAGCTGAACTGCAGGCCTACAGCGAACTGCAGGAGACAGAGAAGGCGGTTCTGGAAACCCCCAATCTGCAGGTGGCGACCTGGCTGCGCGGCGGCGGATGCGGCCTCTTCCACGGCACAGCGGAGGAGAAAATGATCCTCCACCCGATGGCGGAGCTGGGGCCGCCCTTCGCTTTCTGGCGGGAGCGCCCCCTGTTCCTCGACAGCCGTATCGAGCGCACGGACTACGGGTTAAGCCTGATACAGACCGCCCATCCACCGGAATATCCGGGGATGGCAGTAGAGCGCACGATCTCGCTCTTTGCCGACGACCTGGTGCGCATCGCCTATCGGGTGATCAACACCTCCGATCTGCCGCAGGCAGCAGTCCTGCGCATCACAAACTACGGCCGGCTGGACGGCGCGGTCGTGATTCCTACGGTGGACGGGATCGTGCGTGAGCCCAAAAACGGGAATTCCACTTATCCGAAAGGCGAACGCGACGCGCTGCCGCCCGGAATGCCGCTCGGGGAAGAGTGGATCGCGTGCGAAGGGGAGGGGGTGGTGACCGGACTCCTCTGGGAAGGCAGTCCCATCCGGGAGATGCAGTGGACCAATCTCCTGAACCTCAACTACGACATGGGCACCCTGCCGCCTCACTCCGACTGCGCAGTTCCTGCGATCTATCTGGTGGGTGGAAAAGGGGACTGGAAGACCGTGCGGGACTGGTGGCGGCGGCTGCACCGCGCGCTGGACGCCCCGGAAACCGTGAAGCCACAGGCCAAACGCGTCCTCCATGCGGCGTTCGAGCCGTCGCCAGCCCTGCTGACCGGCGCCGAGGGGCAGAGGAAAGTGATCCTCACCAGCCAGCGCGGACAGACGCTCACCGGCACCATGACACTTACCGGAACCCTCTTCCAGCCGGATCCTTCCACTTTCGCCCTGACGGAGGTCAGCCGCGACAAACCGTTCGCTGCAGAGGTACACATAACCGGGCCGACGGAGCCGACGGCGGAGACCCTCCGCGCCGAGATCGACTCCGGCACGACGACGCAGACCCTCGCGCTGCCTGTCGTTCAGCTGGGGAGCGGAGAGACGCTGCGCGTTTCGATCCTGGCAGACGGCCAGTCGGAAAACGGCCTGTTTGTGATCGAGAACGGGCATCTGACCTTTCGGGTCGCGCCGCACTATCGGGGAGCGATGACCAGCCTGCAGCGGAACGGCGTCGAGCATCTGTTCTCCGCCTATCCGGAGCCGCGCCCCTTCGTCTGGTGGAACCCCTGGCATGGCGGTCTCTACCCGAGCCTGGGTTACGGCTCGGAGGACGAGTTCCTGCAAAAATCGGCCTTCACCGGCGAGGCGATAACACGCGTTGGGGAGCGCGGGCTCTCCTGGCAAGGGGTGCGCGTGGCCACCCGCATGACCCACAAAGACTGGGCCTGGCTGGCCCTGGAGACGGAGTATCTGACGCTGCCGGGCAGCAATCTGATCGCCATCGTCATGCGCAGCACGAACTGCAGTCCGGCCCGCATGCACGGCTGGCCGTCTGTTATGGCCTGGCTGCAGCCGGGCGGTACACGGGCGAACACGGTCGCGCACTGGACGCGGAGCGGAGAGAAGATACTCCAGAGGCGCGGCGGTTTCAGTACGCAGGCGCAGTGCGGGGTATGGGGGGCGGTGGAGAATCCTGCCACTGGCGATGTCCTGACCCTGATCACCTCCACGCCCGACAAACACATCGGCCTCATGGATATGGCGGAGGAGGGAGCGCACTTTCAGGCCGGCCACGACCATACCTTCGCGCCTTATGAGACGAAGGAGACGCTGACCTGGCTCGTCCTGACCTCCGGTCTGGACTCCCTGGACGCCTATGCGTCCCTCGCAAAGGTGCAGCGGCTGCCCTGAGAACAGCTGGCGCCCTGTCGATATTCCGGCTTCCGCCGTGCGTTGACAGGGCGTCTTGCTGCGTGTCATACTGTCCAAATGAGGCAAGTTGGCGGACGAACTGCATAATCCTCATCATCCACGAGGAGGATAAATTGGACGCCATCGAGAGAGTAGTTTTGATTACCGGCGGCAGCAGTGGTATCGGGAAAGCAACGGCGGCAGCCCTGCTTTCGGAGGGGGCAGGCACTGCGGTCGTCATCTGCGGGCGGGATCGGGATCGCCTGGAAGCCACCATTGCCGAACTGGAGCCGGACGGCGCGACGTTTCACGCGGTGCAGGCGGATGTCACGCAGAGCGCGGATGTCGAGCGCCTGGTCGCCTCCACGCTCGGCAGGTTCGGACGGATCGATGTGCTGGTGAACAGTGCAGGCGCAGGCTATCTGGGGCCGTTCGCGGAGACCAGTGAAGAGACGATGGATCGACTCTGGAATGTCAATGTCAAGGGCGCAATGCGGGTCACGCAGGCGGTTCTGCCCGACATGGTCACGCGCAAATCCGGAAGCATCATCAATCTGTGCGGGGTGCTGGGCGTGAAGACGATCGCCAATGCCACGCTCTACTGTGCGACCAAACATGCCCTTGTAGGCTTCGGCGGCGCGCTGGCAGCGGAGGTGAAGCGCAGCGGCATCCGCGTCTCGTCGCTCTGCTGCTCGGGTGTGGACACGCCGTTCTGGGAAGGCGTTCCTGGCAAACCACGCGCGGAGATGCTGCTGCAGCCGGAAGACGTCGCCGCAGAAATCGTGCATCTGCTCCGCCAGCCCGCGCACATTATCACCAATACGGTGCTGCTGCAGCACCTCTCGCATCAACTCTGAGAGCGCTGGCAGAGGAGAGCGGAGACGTTACGGGATACGAACGCTCTCCTCTGCCGTGCATTGCACCGCGCAATCGGACCCCTCCCCATTTAGAATTAACCTATGAAACGTTCACCGCTCATCATCCTGTTTATCACGCTCTTTATCGATCTGCTCGGCTTCGGCATGATTCTGCCGCTGCTGCCGATCTATATTACCCACTATGGCGGCAAGCCCTGGGTCGGCGGGGCGCTGATGGCGACCTTTTCGTCCATGCAGTTTATCTTCTCCCCGATCTGGGGGCGAGCCTCGGATCGCTATGGCCGCCGCCCGCTCATTTTGCTGAGCCTTATCGGATCCGCGACTTCGTACTTCTTCTTTGGAATGGCGAACAGTCTGGCAGTGCTCTTCGCTGCCCGCGTGGCCTCGGGGATCCTGACGGCGGCGGGCATTCCGACCGCGCAGGCTTATATCGCCGATGTGACGACCCCGGAGAAGCGGGCAGGCGGCATGGCGATGATAGGAGCGGCGTTCGGCCTCGGTTTCGCGTTCGGGCCTCTCATCGGAGGCGCGCTGGGCCAGTTCTCGATCTTCGGTCTGCCGAAACTCGCTACCCCTGCGCTGTTCGCCGCCGGACTGGCTCTGATCAATTTCGTACTTGCCTACTTCCTGCTGCCGGAAAGCCACACCAACCGCGAGACCTTCACAGCAGCTAGCAGACGCGGGCCGCTGGAGGGAATGCGCGGCATCGGAAACACGCTCCAGAATCCGGCGGTCAGCTCTCAGATGACCGTCTTCGCCTTCACTACGTTTGCCTTTGCCGCGGTCGAGTCGTCCTTTTCCTGGCTGATTCTGATACGTTTCCACGATACTCTGCTGCACAAAGTCCACCATGCCTGGCAGCTCGCCCATGGGAACACGCTGATGCCTGCCGCGCTCCAAAAGAATGCGCTGGAAGCGGCGCAGACGGGCGCGACCACGGTCGTTTTCGGTATCGTCGGGATAACGGTGCTCATCACCCAGCTGATGATGATGGGCGGCCTGGCGCGGAAGTTCGGCGAAAATCGGCTGGTCATGTTCGGCACCCTATTGATGTCCGGCTGTCTGCTCGGCATCGCTCTTGCGACCAATCTGCCCACGATCTGGGTCGCCTCCTGCTTTCTTGCGATCGGGAACGGCGTGCTCAATCCGTCTCTGAGCGCGCTGATCACGCAGTCGGCGGGGCCGAACGAGCGCGGAGCGATCAGCGGCTCACAGCAGAGCCTGGGCAGTCTGGCGCGTATCGTCGCGCCGCCTATCAACAATACGCTGGTCGCCATGAACACGGCCGTTCCGTTTGTCTCGTCGGCTGTCCTCATGAGTGTGGGCTTTCTGCTGGCGCTGCGTCTGGCTCCGCTGCAGCCCTCCCTGTATCCCGTCGATATTCCGGGCGGACCGGCCCACGCCGATCCGGAATGAGGGGCGCCCTTTTAGCGAGTGTGGGAACAAATCAAGAGGCAGGAACGTCTGCAATAGAGAGAGGAATATCTTCTCTCGAACGGTTGCCGGTAAACAATAATGACAGATTCGGCACCGCAAATCATCGTCTGAAGCTGTGAATAGAGACGATGACCTATCACAAATATGCAGACGACACGTTACTCAGAAACGTCGCAAGCTAAGCAGGAGACGAGACACAATGGCCCGCAACAATACGGCTGCAAAGCCTACCGTTATTGAAACTACGACAAATGAAAATGACGCCACCCAGCACATCGTTGGGCGTGGATGGCACGGAGACCCCGAGGGTCATGCCGCCGCAGGCCGCAAGGGCGGACGCAAGGTGTCCGAGAACCGCGAGCACATGGCGAGCATCGGCAAAAAGGGCGGCTCCAAAGTCGCGCAGGATCGGGAGCACATGGCGGAAATCGGCAGACGGGGCGGCTCCAAAGTCGCGCAGAACCGTGAGCACATGGCGGCCATCGGCAAAAAGGGCGGCGAGAGCCGTGAGAACAAAGACAAGTAGATTTCAGGCATAATTCGTTTGTGCATCCACACGGGCGGAGCAGATATCTGCTCCGCCCGTCTTTAATCAAGGGGTGATAACCCCTTGACGGAGGGGTGATAACCTTGTTTGTAGTATAACATCCTCGGAAGGAGCAGACCCGATGACACTTGACACAATCAATCGCGGAGAATTTGAACGCCGGTTAGAGCAATCTACCGCCCGCATGAGACAGCAACGTCTCGATTTGGAGGCACGGGCAGCAGAATTAGAAGATCTCATCGGCCGGAGAAGACAAGGAATTGCCCGATGCTGTCTTTGTAACGAACTCTTCCCACCGGATTGTTCCGGCAAGCAAATCCTCCTCAGTATTCCAATCTCCG
>JAYTGR010000238.1:0-2210 GCA_043733205.1 Chthonomonadaceae bacterium | reverse complement strand
GTGGGGTGGCTTACCGCTGTCTGCCTCCTCGTGCCGCCTGCGGCGAAGTCTCAGCGAACGCATCGCCCAGGCTGACGATCGTCTTGCCGTCCGTCACTACCACCTTCGTGTCCGCCGGCAGGCGCTGCACATACTCGTACTGGATCAGCTGCGGGTTTTTATTGAGCGCGTCCGCCGTTTTGCGAATGGCGGCCGCTTCGCCCTGGGCCTGCACGATCTTCTGCTGCTTCTCCAGTTCGGCGCGCTGCAGTTCGTAGACCATCTGTTCTGTGGCCTGCTGCGCCACCTGCTTCTGTTCGATGGTCGCCTGGAACTCCGGCGGGAACCGGATGTCCCGCAGGAGCACCTCGTCCAGCACCAGATAGTTCTGCTTGAACTTCTCGCGCAGCTGCGTCGAGATCTCGTCCACGATCGCCTGCCGCTTGCCGGAGTAGACGTCGATGACGGGAAAGCCGGCGAACGTCATGCGCGCAATGGAGCGCTGCAGAGGCGCAGGCAAAACCAGGCGGAACCAAAATGGTCCCGCCTGTCGGCCTGTCTGTTCTTATTTTTCGAGAGGCAGCTTTTGGGTCTGGTCGGTGTTGGCGGCGCGGAGACCGGCTTCGAGGATCTCCTGGGCATCGCGGCTGACGGCGGGCGAACACATTCCCTCGACCGGAACACCGTTTTCGAGGCAGTAGATCAGATACTCCGGGCCGCTGCGATACGGATAGACCGTAGGCGTGGGATCGATCGACTCTTCCGGTTTGCCGGGCCGCTGGATCAGCACCTTGCCGTGATGCACGCCGAGCGAGCCTTCGGTGCCATAGACGACCGGGTTGGCTCCCGCGTAGCCGACCGGCTGCGTCCAGCTGGCTTCGCAGACGCCGAACGCATTATCGTACTTGGCGATGATAATGGCGTTGTCGTCGGAGGCCGCGTATTTCGGCTCCGTGCCGAAATAGCCGCGCATCCCCGTGACCGACTTCGGCAGACCGAGCAGCCGCGCCGCGAACTTCGCGCCGTAGCAGCAGTAGTCCATGATCGCGCCGCCGCCGTTGATCTCCGGCGTGGTCAGATCCCGGACGAAACTGGGCGAACATCCGATCGCCACCGGGCCGCCGTGCGCGCTGCGGTAACGCGTGTAGCGAATCTCCCCGATGTCGCCGGACAGTGCGCGCCGCTCGACCTCCTGCCAGGACGCCTGCCATGCCGACGGCCAGTTGATCAGCAGCAGCGTGCCTGCTTTCTCCGCCGCAGCGACCATGCGCTCCGCCTGCGCCAGCGTTGCCGCCATCGGCTTTTCGCTGATGACATGCATGCCCTTCGCCGCCGCCGCTTCCACGATGTCCGCGCCCTCGCTGTTGCCGCCTGCCGCCTGCACGATGTCGAGCGTTTCAGCCTCGATCATCTCCTGCCAGGAACTATAGAGCTTTGTGACCCCGAACTCCGTCTTTATCTTCTCCAGCAGTTCGGGCTCATCGTCGCCCGCCGCCACAACCTCGACGTTGTCCAGTTTCTTCCAGTGGTGCAGTTCGCCCCAAATATGGTCGTGCGACATTCCCGCGATGCCGACGCGATAGATCTTTGCCAATATAGTCTCCTTTTCTTCCCCTGTCACGGGTTCCAAGAACGGACGAATGTCCTCTCTCTGCAGCATACATTCGCCCAACCCCCCGCTTCTCCCTCCCTGCTGTCCAGCAGATCGGCCCTTTGTTTCGATGTTCCTGTGCCAAGGCGTCCCGCAGCTTCACCAGACGGATACGCGGAACTTCGTCCTAGATCGTCCCAAGACGCACTTGTCGCTGCCCTATAGGCGTTAGTCACCACCTGAAGTGCGTTCCGAAGCAGCCCCGCACTTTTCTGCCAGGGTATAATATCCGCAATAGGAACGCAGAAGGCGATGGCGAAGGGAAAAGTGCGCTATGCCCCCTGAAGACGCAGTGCGCTATAGCAGAGCCTGGAACGCTTTGGAGGGACTGTCGGTCGGAGATGCCTTTGGAGAAGGGTTCTTTACCGATGCGGAAAGTGTCGAGGAGATGCTTATGACGCGGACGGTTCCCGCGCCCGTTTGGCTCTGTACGGACGACACTCAGATCCGAGAAGGAGCATTATGGACGCGGAGGAACTGCTGTTAACGCCTGCGAAACCCGCCAGCGAACTCAGTTGGATTGGCGGCGAGATCGACCGAGTGCAAGTCAGTCTGCGTATTAGTGGCGATGATCTTGACC
>JAYTGR010000237.1:0-6329 GCA_043733205.1 Chthonomonadaceae bacterium | reverse complement strand
TAAGCCCGTCTGCAGTCTCGCGGGTGCAGAATGCTCCGTTTCCACCGTCTTTACAGTGGAATCGGAGGTTTTACGCGCCGCTATTGCGTGCGCTCCTTCCCGAGCGTGCTATAACTTCTATGACGGTCTGGGCGGCGGCGGCCTCCGAGGAAGCCGCCGCTGCCGCCGACAATAGACCGTTCCATGCAAAGGACCGACAAAACCGCTCGGTCTACGGCAAAGCTCCGCACTCTTTGTACCGAGGTTACAAGCGGCCAGGGTCTGTAACAGCCTCTCTTCCGGCATCCTGCAGTGTGTCCGACCGCAATGTCCGGAGGTCCGTCTGCTTACAGACCCTGTATCAAACGCTGCTCTCAAGGCGCATACACAAGAGACTGCAAGGATCAACGTCTGCATCATAACCCGGTTTTGGGCCGGGTACAATGATTTGCGTAATACTGCGGACAGGGCGGACAGGCGGCATGGCGGCAACTGCGGTTTCAGGGAGAGAACGATGGCAGACAGCATGGGCGGTTTTCTGAAAAGACTGCGACTGCGCCGGGGATGGAGCGTGCGGCTCCTCGCGGAACGCTCAGGCGTCAACGACGCCATGCTGTCGCGCTGGGAGAGCGGAGAGTACCAGCCGCTGCTCGGTCCGCTGAACCGGACGCTCGACTGCCTGAACGCCTCTCTGGAAGAGCGCTGGCAGGCGCTGTCGCTGCTCAGCGGCCCTCGTGCTCTGACGGCCCTGCGCGCCCTGTCCCGCCCAGCCATCGACGAGGGAGCCACATTCGTGGAGTGGGAGAACTGCTTTCCTCACAAAGGGGATGTGTGGCGAGGGCTGCGCAAGGGCAGGCAGATGACACAGAGTGAAGTCGCTTCTGAAATAGGCTGCGACATCGCGACCGTCAGCCGCTGGGAAAAGGGAGCCGCGCCTCCGCCACGCGACAAACTGCCGCGCCTCTTCGACCTGTTTAACGCATCCGTTAAACAGCGTACCATGCTGCAGGACGGGCGCATCACCCTGGCGCTGCCGCGCAGACAGGTGAGTTTAGAACGGTGCGAATGGTTTCTGGCCGCGCTGGTAAAACGGATCGACGGCGGCATTCCCATTGACGACGGGAGCTTCTTCGCGCTCGAAGCTCTGCTCTGGCAGCATGTACACTGCCGGGAGAGCGCTCTGGCGCTGCTGGTGGAAGCCTATACGTGGCACGGAGAGTGGCTGATACGGTGGGGCCGAGCGAAAGAGATGCAGCGCTACGCCGAGCAGTCGCTCGCCCTCACGGACTATCTGTGTGCCAGGCAGGCCAGACCGGGCGCGTGGGCGCGGGCAGTCTACCTGATGGCGCGCTGCGATGCTGTCAGGCATCCCGCCGATGCCTTACTTCGCATCCATAAATGGCTGGCACAGGCCACTCTGCCCGTCGACGAATCGAATCTCTGCCGGGAAGCCGCGAGCTATGCCTCCTCCACCCGGAACTTTCCGGCTGCCGAGGGCATCATTCTGCGCGGCCGCACTGCGCTGGAACGGATCGGGGAGCCCGATGGACTGCACCTGAACTGGTACATCCATGCCCAGATCATGCTGCGTTCCGGAGATGCGGCGCGGGCGCTGGAGTTCCTCCCGGACCGACGCGAAAGCTGTCCGTATCAAAGCATTCAGGACGACCTGCTGCGCACGGACATTCTGCTCGCACTCCAGCAGAAAGCGGAGGCGTCCTCTGCACTGTTACGCTGCAAACAGACCATCGCAGAATATGGTTTGCTCCACCATCAGAGCGAGATAAAGAAGTACGAACGGCGATTATAACGCTTACGATTCCCAAGTCCATCCCCCCGTCTCCGAACCCTTCTGTGACCGATTGGCTTGTCCTGGCTTCCCACTGCGTACGCGAAATTTGGTTCGTGATGGAACTGCAGAAATCGGCGTGCCTGACGCAATCGGGACAGGACCGAAATTTTGCCGGAGGCAGACAAGATAGCGTATAATACCACCGGAGGTAACGCCTATGACAACCATTACGGCAGCAGATGTCCTGCTTCTCAGCCGAGAAGAAGTGGCGCGGCGCGCACAGGATCTTTACGAAAAGACGATCCGGGCACAGGTGGAAGAACCGGCGAACATTGGCAGAATGGTCATCATCGATGTCGAAACAGGCGACTTCGGTGTCGATGAACTTGGATTCGACTCTGCCAACGTTTTGCGTCAGAAAAACCCGAACGCCCGCTTGTTTGGAATACGCATTGGGTACGACGTCGCCGCATCTCTGGGCGGTATGATGAAGCGTACCGGCCCGTGATGACCGGCAGGGTAGAAAATCGACATGCGCTTCTGTCCGTGACATTTCGCCTGACAGGGCGGCCCGACCTGGCAATCGAATGCGTTATAGACACCGGCTTCACAGACGCTCTCTGTCTCCCGCCTGCGGCTGTCAGCGCACTTGGCCTGCCTTATAGATATGATTTTCCAGCCAGTCTCGCGAATGGCGCTCGTGTCCTCCTTCCAGTGCATGAGGCAATGATCGTATGGGAAGGTGTCGAGCGGCGCATCCATCTTCTGGCGACCGGCGAGCGTCCGCTCATCGGCACGGCTCTGCTGGATGGCGCCGAACTTATGGTGCAGTTTACCGAAGCCGGTCTGGTGACCGTTGAGCCGTTATAGCGCTGTGAGAGCAGCATCGACCCTCAATCGATGGAGCTAAAAATGGATGAGATCGCACAGTACAATGTGGAGCGCTGGCAGGCTCTGGCAGACGCAGAAGCGCTGTTCACCCGGCCTCGCCTCGATCTGACGCTTGAATCGGCGCGGGAGTTTCTGGATGCGGAAGGGCTGCTGGGTGACGTGGCAGGGAAAGAGGTCTTGTGTCTGGGCGGAGGGGGCGGGCAGCAGTCCGCTGCCTTCGCGCTGCTGGAAGCTGCCGTCACGGTGTTCGATATCTCTGAGGCGCAGCTGGAGCGGGATCGGCAGGCCGCCGCGTTCTATCGGCAGAGCGTCCGCACGATCCAGGGCGATATGCGGGATCTGTCCGCGCTGGCGACCGCCTCATTCGATCTGGTGTATCAGCCTTTTTCGATCGGCTATGTGCCCGATGCGACGATCGTGTTTGCGCAGGTGGCGAGGCTGCTGCGGCCGGAAGGAGTCTACTTCTTCGCCGTCGATAACCCGTTCTACTGCGGCATGAGCGCGGCCGACTGGAACGGCGAAGGCTACGTGCTGAAAACACCCTATGAGGATCGGACGCTCTATATCAGCCCGGATGCGGAGTGGGTCTATGCGCGCAGTAAGAAGCCGCTGCCGGCCGTGCGCGAGGCCCGTCTCTATCGGCACACCCTGGCGAATACCCTCAACTCGCTGCTCGGCTTCGGCTTCACGCTGCTGCATGTCTCCGACAGCAAACATATCTACCCGGACGCCACGGCGGAGCCAGGAAGCTGGGACCATTTCGTGGCCTATGCGCCTGCCTATCTCGCCTACTGGCTGCGCTATCGACCGACCGTGGGCAAAAATGAATGAAGCGCAGGCAGATTGGTCGTGAGACTTCATGTTGTCGGTCGGGTGGAAAGCAAAAGCGGCGTGAGAGCATCTTCCATCGCAATGATCTCTGCATCCGTTAGTTCCAAAAACTGTCTGCGCTTGTTCTGTGACAATCGTCCTCCGTTCTGCAGGCATATCCGCACGAACAGAGCAGCGCGTCGGTCGGGCATCTCCACCACATTCCGTACAGCCATAAAAGCCGCGTCGTAGACAGTGAGAAAATCCAGTTCCTCTTTGAAGTCCTCTCGGATCGTTTCCGCAATGCGATCATAAAGGTATTCTGCCTGCAGCGTTGCATCGAAGAAGCGAAACAGACTGCGGGTATCGTTCTTTACGAGAATTCCGTGGGCTGCTGTGAACTCCCAGTCGGTCGCATCGAGAACCGGTTTCGAAAAGGCTTCCAGTGCAGCATCGTAGAGGGAACGATGGCGCAGGATCGCGGCGCTTATGGGAAAGACCAGATCCGGGGGCGTGAAATTTCGATACTGCAGAGCATAGTGCATTAGAAAGCGGTGGAGCCGCCCGTTACCATCCTCGAACGGATGAAGGAATACGAACGCAAAGGAACTTACTGCGGCAGCAATCACCGGGTCAAGAGGAGAGCGCAGCATACGGTCGGTCAGAGCCATCCAGCCAGCCATGAGGGCAGGAATGTCCTGGGGACGTGGGCAGATGAAGAGGACATATTCACCATAATGGCGCGTAGTCTCACCGACAAAATTCTGAAAGTCCCGGTAATTCTGAGCCGCATAACGGGGTTCCACAATGCTCCCCTGCAGCGCGATCAAGGCGGTTTTGTCCGTCGGATCGAACCTGGCGAGCGAGCGTAATGCACGCAGGAAGCGCTCTTCCCGAGCTGGACTTGGGGCTTCTCCTTCGATGGCGAAGGAGGAACGCGTCTCTTTCGTATAAAGGAACTGGACGGCACGTGCCAGCGTTTCCGGAGAGTACTGCGCGGTAAGCCGCCGAGCTTCCTGGTCCAGTCCTATCGCGATCATTGCTTCCAATTTGCGCGTTCGGCGCACCGTAGGACAAAGATCCGGTCCGCCAAGCAGGTTGTTGCGCACGCGGTGCCGTGGCGAGTTGAGGGATACGGCAACGAAATGAAGTTCAGGGTTCAGGGCGTCTACATAGCTGCCGGACTGCACCGGAGGAAGATCCACAATGTCGCCTGTCAATATTTCGTAAAAGAACCAGGCCCGCCGGCTATAAGCGCCTGTCGGTTCGGACCGGACCCAATCCGCCACCGCAGCAGATCCTAACGCTGCCAGAGCGGAACAGAGGATGCCCAAGTCGGCAGGTTCGTATCGAAGAGCAAAGCGCAGATTTCCGAGAATGGTTGCTGCAGGCGCATACTGAGGTGGATAATACTCCTCTATAAATGTCGTGTCCCGATGGGTACGCCGCGCGCCCGCAGCAATATAACTGCGTACTGCAGGCAGTGGAAGATGGGAACCGGAAATCGCATGGAGAGCTATCTGACCGATAGGAACTGCTGACGACGCCACGGAATGAGAATTGGAAGTTGGCATGTTGAACCTGTTACATAGCTGCTAAAACGATTATTATCAGTGTACCCTATGCTAAAACGATTATAAGAGAAGCATGGCAGGCAGCATAGAGCTGTCGTCTGGCGACTTCGCCATTTCAAGAAGGTATGCTATAGACATCGGATCTTTCTGAATCGGCCAATTCGAACTGTCCTATTCCACCAGGAGAAATGTTTTGAAACCATCCAATACCCCTGCACCCGTCTATGCGATCACGGAACTGGCGGAGCAGGCGCTTGCACTGGCTCTGCCGACGATCGTGGCGCTGATGGAGAGCCATACTTCGCGTAAACTCATGGGGATCGTGATGCTCGGCCCCAGCGGAGAGATCGTTCTGGAACGCGGCATCGGCCCCGATGCAGACAGGCCGGAGTTCGCGGAACTCCTGCAGACGTTTGGCGCGATCGCGTGCAGTAAGGCGGAGATCCACTTCCGCACCGGGAGACCCTCACGGGAAGTGCATGACCGCGCGCCGCACCTTCTGCTGGTCGGCGATACGGTGTATGGGGGCAGCGCCGCCTACGAAGGGCTGATCGTCGCCGGATCCGGAGTGCAGGACTATTTCGACGAGACGATTGCAGCCATCCTCGCCGCCGCCTTCTGGGGCCTGATCAAAGAGCGTCAGGCGCGCTATCGGGACCACCATCCCGGTCAGCCGATGTATCGTCACTCCTCAGCGGAGGCAAATTTCGAAACGCGCTGATCTCCCTCGGCTTCAGGCGTTCCTATCTCACGATGGAGACGCCGCATTTTTTGGAGAGAAGGAAGCGAGCGCCGCCGAGCAGAGGAAAACCGGCAGGGCGCGAATCGAGAGCGTTTCGGGTATCCTGTATAGGCAAGGAACGATGCGCCGGTACGCAGGATGAGCAATACGCCACCCCTCTCTCAACCACATTTGCCTCCATTCCACTCTCTTTAGGAGATGTCTGCTTGGAAACCTTTTATAACCAGCTAAGAACCAGAATCCTGCTCCAACTGACGCTGGTAACGCTGGCGGTGATTCTCTTGATACCTGCGCTGCGCGCTCCGCTGCTTCAGCAGGGAAGGATGCTGATCTCCACCCCGACCGGCGTGGCCTGGACCCTCCGGCAGATGGGGATCCGTGAAGGTCTGCCCGACAGCGATCCGACCGATGAGCAGGACGCGGTTGCCGCCGTGATGCGCCGCTACCGCCAGGACTATATGATCCAGACAGCGGTTGCTCTGCGCTCCGACTCCGTCCAGAAACCGAAGGAGGAGGACGAACGTGTCAAAAGGCTGCGGAT
>JAYTGR010000236.1:0-2221 GCA_043733205.1 Chthonomonadaceae bacterium | reverse complement strand
CGGCCGCAGTGAGCTGCACACGGCGATTGGTGCGCTCGAAGAGCGACGTTCCGATCTCCCGCTCCAGCTGAAGGATCTGCTGACTGAGCGGGGGCTGTGCCATGAACAGTCGCTGCGCCGCTCGTCCAAAATGCAGCTCCTCCGCAACAGCGACGAAATAGCGTAAATGCCGCAGTTCCATCCTCTATTCAGACCTCCTACGTCTTATTTCAGCACAAAATCGATATTGGACATCTCACTTCCCATGGTGTACCCTATTATAGTGCAAAAAACATACCGGCGCTCGGTGCGCGGGATCGGTATGAAACGGAAGGCTGACATGAGTACTGCGGTTTCAACACGATCTGAGGATCGCACGCTTCGACAGAATGCGGATGCTGTCGCCAAGCCCGAATTGACACGGGCGCTGCTGCTGACGATGGCGGTCGCCTGCGGACTTGGGATCGCCAACCTCTACTACAATCAGCCGCTGCTGCCCCAGATTGCGCGCAGTCTGCACGCCACTGTTCGCCAGGTAGGATCGCTGCCCATGCTGGCCCAAGTCGGCTTTGGAATCGGGGTGTTTTTCATTGCGCCGCTGGGAGATCTTCTGGAGCGACGGCGGCTGATCCTGACGATGCTGGCGCTGGTGACACTCTCCACAGTGGCCGCAGCGTTCGCTCCCAATCTGATGTGTCTCGCTGTCGCCAGTTTCGCGATCGGCATCACGAGCGTGATCTCTACCCTGGTGCTGCCATTCGCAGTCGCCCTTGCGCGTCCAGAGGAGCGTGGCAGGACCGTTGGCACCATCGCGAGCGCTCTGCTGATCGGCGTGCTGCTTTCGCGCACGCTGAGCGGCGTGGTGGGGCAGATGTGGGGATGGCGGGTGATGTACGGTATCGCGGGCGGTCTGATGATCGGGCTGGTGCTGCTGATGCGCGCCCTGCTTCCGCGCAGCCGGTCCAGCGCGGTGATGTCCTATCGCAAACTGCTGGTATCGATGTTTACTCTGTTTCGGCAGGAGCCCATCCTGCGTGAAGCGACGGTCAACGGCATGCTCTGTTATGGCGCATTGAGCGCGTTCTGGGCGACTCTGGTCTTCTTCGTCGAGAGCCCTGTCTATGGCTATGGCGCGGCGGTGGCCGGAATGTTCGGACTGGTCGCCGCTCTCGGTGCGATGGCAGCGCCGCTGATCGGCAGGCTGACCGATCGGCGCAGCCCCCGCCTGATTGTAGGCTGGGCCGTCAGCCTGATGCTGCTGGGCTTTGCAGAGTTGTGGTGCGCGGGCGGGCATCTGTGGGGGCTGATCGTCGGCGTCATTCTGCTCGACCTGGCGGCACAGTGCGCGACGATCTCGAATCAGGTCAGTGTCTACAGTCTGGCCCCGGAAGCGCAGAGCCGCCTCTATACGGTCTACCGCGCGGCCTACTCGCTCGGAGGGGCGTTAGGCGCCTTTCTCGGAGTGTACGCCTGGAGTCTGTTCCAATGGAACGGTGTCTGTGCTGTCGGCTGCACCCTCCTCGGTCTGGCGCTTCTCTTCCATCGCCACGCCCAGCGTACCCAGAGGAATCGCACCCCAGAAATGTCTGACGACATGGTATCCGGCTGAGGTTTGCAAGGGGCAATTCGTCTGTTTCAGGAAAATTTATGGCAGGAGATCGCTGCAAAGAACATAGAGTGACGCTCCTGATAGCGCAGGTAGAGCTGCAAGCCACGAAGGTTTCGGGTATCCTAAATGCAATGTCAATCAACTAGACCGCCTGTAGGTGGCTGTGGCACATTGTGGTCCAGGCGCTTTACCGGGCGACCTAACCCCCCGTCCCCCTTCCCGACACGGGAAGGGGGTGCCCCAACACGCAATGGCCTCGCTGTGTCTAACCTTTTCTTTCTTGTCAGCAATGAATTTGAGTTTCGAGTCACAGGTTTCATGGCAATCAGGTCGTTTCCTTATCCAGAGTCGGGTATGCAGTCTATTTTAGGAGGTCCGGGCGGCGCGTGATGGCGTTGTGTTGGATCGCTTGCTCCTGCCGGACGAGCCAGTCGGGTTTGGGCTTCACGATCGCGTCGGCATGTTCGTGGATCCGCTGGGCAAGATTGTTGTCGGCGGGATGGGCGCGCTGATAGGGGCCGATCAGATCCGTTGTGGTCTCGTCTACCTTGAAGCGGCGGTAGAGCGCTTCGTGGGCGCTCGCCTCGCGGAGGGATTCGGGATCGCCTTTGCCCCGGTAGCATTTCATCAGGT